>JBOFFD010001145.1:0-3801 GCA_051648425.1 Planctomycetia bacterium | reverse complement strand
CGTCGCCGGTCTGCCATCGACCGTGGACGAATCGAGGCACCTCCAAGGAATGCGCCGTGACTCCGCGAGAAGTTCTTGCCTTGATCCGTGAAAAGGAAGTCAAGTCGGTCGATTTTCGGTTCATGGACTTCCCCGGACTGTGGCAGCATTTCGCCGTTCCCGCCGACACCATCACCGAAGAGACCTTCGAGGAAGGAATCGGTTTCGACGGCTCCAGCATCCGCGGTTGGCAGGCGATCAACGAAAGCGACATGCTGGTCGTTCCGCAGTCCGACACCGCCGTCGTCGACCCGTTCATGCGTCACACCACGCTGGCGATGGTGTGTAACATTCAAGACCCGCTGACGAAGGAAGATTACAGCCGCGATCCGCGCAACGTGGCGCGTAAGGCGGTGAACTACATGAAGTCGACCGGCATTGCCGACGTCTGTTACATCGGACCCGAATCCGAGTTCTTCGTGTTCGACGACGTGCGCTTCGATCAGAATCAATTCTCCGGCTACTACTACATCGACAGCGAGGAAGGCGAATGGAACCGCGGCCGCGACGAACGGCCGAACCTCGGCCATAAGATCCGCTACAAGGAAGGTTATTTTCCCTGCCCGCCGGCCGACTCGATGGCCGACCTACGCACCGAAATGGTGTTGAAACTGCAAGAGTGCGGCATCGAGGTGGAAGCGCAGCACCACGAAGTGGCCACCGCCGGTCAGATGGAAATCGACATGCGCTTTCAGGAGTTGGTCAAAATGGCCGACCAACTCTTGTGGTACAAGTACATCGTCAAAAACGTCGCCCGCGCCCACGGTAAGAGCGCGACCTTCATGCCGAAGCCGATCTTCCTCGACAACGGCAGCGGCATGCACTGTCATTTTTCGTTGTGGAAGGGCGGGTCGCCGTTGTTCGCCGGTTCGGGCTACGCCGGTCTTTCAGACCTGGCGATGCACGCCATCGGCGGCATTCTGAAGCACGCCAAGGCGATCTGCGCGTTCAGCAACCCGACCACCAACAGCTACAAGAGGCTGGTGCCGGGCTACGAGGCGCCGATCAGTTTGTCTTACAGCCGCCGCAATCGCTCGGCGTCGATCCGCATTCCCGTGTATTCGCCCAGCCCGAAGGCGAAGCGCATCGAGTTCCGCTGCCCCGACAGCGCCTGCAACCCGTACCTCGCCTTCTCGGCCATCTTAATGGCCGCGATCGACGGCATTCAGAACCGCATCGACCCCGGCGAACCGCTCGACCGCGACATCTACGACCTGCCGCCGGAAGAGCTTTCCAACGTGCCGAGCACCCCGGCCTCGCTCGAAGAAGCGCTCGACTCGCTGGAGAAGGATCACGAATTCCTGTTGCGCGGCGACGTCTTCACCGAAGACGTCATTTCGACCTGGGTGTGGTACAAACGGACCAAAGAGGCCGAGGCCGTCCGCGTCCGCCCCCATCCGTTTGAGTTCTGTCTCTACTACGACATTTAAGTAGTGCGGATCAGTCGGCGGGCGGTCGCCGCGACGAAGTTCCTTTTCGGCCGTTCGGAGAAGAGTCCCGACCCAGCACCTCACCGTGGCGGCCGGCGACGTCCACCCCACAGTCGCCGCTTCGGTCTCGAAACGCTTTTAGCGACCGGTGCGACGCCCGTGTTGAGCTGTCGTTGGCACGATCAACCGTCGATTGCTAGAACAGCGGCGGCGCCAACCTGTTGCATGGGCGGCGCGAATGAGTGGCACCGCTGGGAACGCTGATGAGTGACGAAAAAACGACGGCCCGACCCAACGGTCCGCCGGCGAAGTTGACCGGCGCCGGCGCCATAGCGCCGACGAACCGGGTCGTTCGGCTGGCGTTAGTGCAGTTCGCCTGTTCGGCCGACCCCGACGCCAACGTCGACCAGGCGGCCGCCGCCGTCGAGGCCGCCGCCGACCAGGGGGCGAAGGTCGTTCTGCTGCCCGAACTTTTCCGCTCGCTCTACTTCGCGCAAACCGAAGACCACGCCCACTTCGCGCTGGCCGAGCCGCTCGACGGCCCGACCACCCGCCGCCTGCAGGAGATCGCCAAGCGGCGCGAAGTCGTCGTGACCGTCCCGCTGTTCGAGCGCCGCGCCGCCGGCGTGTACCACAACTCGGCCGTCGTCGTCGACGCCGACGGTTCGATCGTCGGCGCCTACCGCAAGATGCACATTCCCGACGACCCCGGCTTCTACGAAAAGTTCTACTTCACGCCCGGCGACCTCGGCTTCCGCGTCTTCAAGACCCGCTACCTCGACCTCGGCGTCCTCATCTGCTGGGACCAATGGTTTCCCGAAGGGGCGCGGCTCACCGCGTTGCAAGGCGCCGACCTCTTGTACTATCCCACCGCCATTGGTTGGCTGCCCGGCGACAAGAATCAGACCATCGGCATCCAACAGCACGACGCCTGGCGCACCGTCCAGCGCGGCCACGCCGTCGCCAACGGCGTCTATGTGGCGGCCGTCAACCGCTGCGGCGTCGAAGCGAACCTTGAGTTTTGGGGACGGTCGTTCCTCGCCGGGCCAATGGGCGAACTGGTGGTCGAAGCCGGCGAGCAGCCGCAGACTCTCGTCGTCGACTGCGACCTGGGCCTCGTCGAATCCACCCGGCAATACTGGCCCTTCTTCCGCGACCGCCGGATCGACGCCTACCAGGGGCTGGACCGCCGGTATCTCGACCAAATCCGACCGGAGGACGCCGCGCGGCGTTTGATATGACCGATTCGCTCTTCGGCCGCGACGCCGAATCCCCCCGTTCACTGGGCTACCGCATGCCGGCCGAGTGGGAGCCGCAGGCGGCCACCTGGCTCGCCCTGCCGCACAACCCCCGCACGTGGCGCGACCGCGTCGACGGCGCGCGGGCCGCCATCCTGCGGATGGCCGCCGAGATTTCCACCGAGCAGCACGTCCACCTGGTCGTGCCGTCAGAGGAGTGGAAGTCGAAGGCGACGGAAAAGGTGGCCGAACTCGGCGGGAACGTCGACAAGTTGACCCTGCACCATCTGGCCACCGACGACGCTTGGCTGCGTGACAGCGGCCCGACCTTCGTCGTCAAACCGGGCGAGCCGGCGGCGGTCGTCGCGTGGCGGTTCAATGCGTGGGGCGGCAAGTACCCGCCGTTCGACGCCGACGCCGCGTTTTCGCGGGAAGTCGGCCGGTTGCTGGGCCGTCGAACCTTCACGCCCGACGTGGTGATGGAAGGCGGCTCGATCGAGGTGAACGGGTCGGGCACCGTCTTGACGACGGAGGAATGCCTGCTGAACCCGAACCGCAATCCGCATCTGACGCGGGCCGACCTTGAACAGTTGCTGGCGGAAGCGCTGGCGACGCCGAACGTCGTTTGGCTGACCGGCGAGGTGGTGGGCGACGACACCGACGGCCACGTCGACAACCTGGCGAGGTTCGTCGCGCAGCGGACGATCGCCGCCCCGGTGTGCGACGACCCGGCCGACCCGAACTACCGCTGCCTAGCCGAAAATTGGACCCGGCTGACCCACGCCCGCGACGAAGGCGGCCGTAAGTTCGAGCTGGTCCGACTGCCGACGCCGACGCCGGTCTTCGACGGCGAAAACCGCCTGCCGGCCAGCTACGCCAACTTTCTGATTCTGAACCACAAAGTGTTGGTTCCGGTGTTCGACGTCGCGACCGACGCTCTCGCGTTGGAACTGCTGGCGAAGATTTTCCCTACGCGCCGCGTGGTCGGCGTCTACGCCCGCGATTTGGTGTTCGGTTCGGGGGCGGTTCATTGTTTGTCGCAACAGGAGCCGGCGGGAGGCTGAGCGGATGCCAGAATCGACGGTCGTTCCGGA
>JBOFFD010001144.1:0-1545 GCA_051648425.1 Planctomycetia bacterium | reverse complement strand
CCCCGGCAGCCGTTGCACCGCGTCCCGCAGGTTCCGCACGACGAAATGGTTGGCGGTGCACAACACGTCGTCGGCGGTCAGTTTTTGTTCGCGGGCGAACGCCAACGACGCCTGTCGAAACGGTTCGCCGAACTCGACGGGGTCGAGCGTCCGCGGCGGCTTTCGCAGCAGGAACGGATGACTTTTCCACTGCGCTAAGAGCGGTTCGCTAAGACGGCCTTGCACGGCGAACTGGCCGCCGGGATCGTACGGATAGCGTCCCTGACTAAGATCGCGCGCCAGACCGTCGAGAAACTCGCAGCACGGACCGACGTCGTAGGCAAGCATCGCCGAGGGGGGGGCGCCGGGCCGAAGCAGCGTCAGTTGCAGCGTCGACCCCAAATGGACGAGCAGCCGCGAGAGCCGGGGCGAGCGGAAAAGAAGCCAGTCGGGCAGGGGGGACAACGGCGCGCCCGCGCCGCCGGCGGCCTGGTCGGCGTCGCCGAAGCCGGCGGCCACGGTCAAACCGGTGAGTTCGGCGACCCCCGCCGCCAACCGGGCCGCGGGGAAGCCGGCCAGCGCGTCGGAGGTGTCGACGCCGACGCATTCAATGGCGTCGACCGCCGCGCCGGCCCGGCCGGCCAGGTCGTGCAGGGTCGACGCGAACGCCGCCGCCAGCGCGTCGATCGGTCGGCGGCCGTCGGCGTCGAGCCGGCCTTCCAGCAGTCCTTCGGGCAGCGGGGCGGTGAGGGCCTCGGCCGACCGCACCCGGAAACCGAGTCCTTCGCCGTGGCCGTGGACGAGGGCGGCCTTCAGCCGTTGCGACCGCCGGCCGACGCCGACGCCCGCGAAGAGCCGCGGCGGTTCGCTGTTCCAGACCGAAGGTTCATGAATCACGCCGCCGCCCTCCCCGCGCCGTCGCCCGGTCGAGAACCGGCTCGGCCGCGGGAGAGATACCGGCGGTGCGGGAAAAAGACAGCCCGATCTTTCGATTCGGCAGCCGTAAACTTACGGGAAGGAGCGGATCGATGCCGTTTTTCGCCGTTGTTCTGTTGCTGGCCGTCGGCGAGCCGCCGGACGAACGTTCACCGGCGGCGCCGTTCGACGCCCCGACGGCGGCGGCCGCCCGCGCCCGCTGCGCCACGGCCACCGGCCTGCCGGCGGAGTTCGTCGCTTCGGTCGGGCAGAAGATGCTGCTCATCCCGGCGGGACGGTTTTCGATGGGACCGAACGGCAGCACGTACGCGGTGACGCTGACGAAGCCGTTCCACGTCGGCGCGACCGAAACGACCTTGGGGCAGTACCGCCGGTTTCGACCGGACCACCACGTCGCCGGCGCGCCGGAGGCAGACGCCGCCACGGGGGAACAGCGCCTGCCGACGATGCGCGGCGGCTTCCACTGCATCGTCGTCGCCCACGACCCCGGCGCCCCCACGCTGAAGGCCGACAACATCGGCTTCCGGGTCGTCCGCCGAACGACGTCGCAGTAAACCTCATAGCCCGCGGCGCGAGCAAGGGATTCCTTTACTTCCATCTTCGCGGCGCGCCGAAAGTAGGAATCCCTTG
>JBOFFD010001143.1:0-8133 GCA_051648425.1 Planctomycetia bacterium | reverse complement strand
AGCAGGCGGCGTCGTCGCCGGCGAAGAGGCCGCGGGTGACGATCCTCCCGTCGTCGTCTCGGCCGCGCACCGTCAGCAGGTACACGATCGGCAAGTGCGACGCGCAATGATTCGACGCGTAGTCCAGAACGTCGCGCACTGGGTTTTTCACCCGCCCCATGATCCGTTCCATGCCGTAGACGGCGCCAAGCCAGTGCGACTTGTTGATAAGGTCGCTGCCGCCGACGCCGACGAAGATGTTCTTGTTGTGGTTGGCGATGCCGATGACCTCGTGCGGCACCAGTTGGCCGATGGAGATGATCGCGTCCCAATCGCCTTCCACCAGCAGTCGGTCGACCTCGACGCGGGCCGAGAAATTGAGCTTCCCTTCCGACGCCTGATGAATGAACGACGCCGGCACCTCGCCGAGCGGCAGTACGCCGTTCCGCCAGTCGTGCGGGTGGAACACGTCCAGTGGCACGCCGGGGAACATGCGGTGGATTTCTTCTGTCGTCATGGGGAAGTGCGTGCCGACGGCCGGCAGCACGGCGACGTAGGCCCGGCCTTGCAGCCGGTGGTACAGTAGGCAAGTGTATTGGCCGGCCGCCGAGTGAAACCGCGTGACGTCGGGCGGCACCAACAGCACCCGCTTCAGTGGGCCGCGTTCGCGCAGTTCGTCCAGCAGTTCGTCGACCAGCTCGGCGGCGCGAGCGTCGTCGACGACCGTTTCGGGCGAACCTTGGGCGAGAAATTCCATGAGCGCGGTCCTCGGAAACCGACCAGGCGCCGCAGGACTTCCCGCCCCGGCGACCGACCCGTCTTGGGCTGATTCTGCGGTTCGCCGGGTGGTAAAGCAAGCGACGGGAACGAACCGATCGGCCTACGTCGCGCCGACGACCGCCGGCGAGGTCGCCGCGCGACCGCGGCCGTTCGCCGAACCGTTCAGCGAGGCGTCGACTTCATGGCCGGGCGGCGGCGTCGGCGGGCCGCTGATGAGTTCGATCAGCGATTGAACCGCCACGTAGAAGGCCGGCACGAAAAAGACGGTCAGCACCGTCGATGTGATCATGCCGCCGAACACCGCCGTGCCGAGCGCCTGCCGAGCGCCGGCGGCCGCGCCGGTGGCGAACACGAGAGGCAAGACCCCCATGATGAACGCGAACGACGTCATGACGATCGGCCGAAACCGCATCCGGCTCGCCTCGACCGCCGCCTCGCGCACGCTTCGCCCCGCCAATCTTAGTTCCCGGGCGTACTCCACGATCAGAATCGCGTTCTTACTCGCCAGCGCGATGATGAGCACGATCCCGATCTGCGTGTAGATGTTGTTGTCGAAACCGCGAATGTTCACCGCCCCGACCACCCCCAGCAGTCCCAGCGGCACCACTAAGATCACCGCGAACGGCAGCAGCCAGCTTTCGTACTGCGCCGACAACACCAGGTAGACCAGCAGCACCGCCAAACCGAACACCGCCAACGCTTCACCCGTCACTCGCTTTTCCTGAAAAGCGATGTCGGTCCACTCGTACCCCATCGAGCTGGGCAGCAGCCGGCCGGCGGCTTCCTCCATGATCGCCAGCGTCTCGCTGGAACTGACGCCGGGCGCCGCGTTGCCGTTGATGGCGGCCGACGGGTATAAGTTGTACCGAATGATCGACTGCGGGCCGAGCCGCGTCTCGGCGGTCAGCAACGTACCGAGCGGCACCCGGCCGCCGTCGCGGTTGCGCACTTCCAGCCGACTCAGCATCTTCGCGTCGTCGCGGAAGCGGGCGTCGGCCTGCACTCTTACTTGGTACGTCCGGTCGAATTTGTTGAAGTCGTTGACGTACACCGAACCCATGTTCGCCTGGAGACACGCGAAGACGTCGCTCAACAACACGCCCATCTTTTCCGCCTTCACGCGGTCGACGTCGAGATACAACTGCGGCACGCCGGCGCGGAAACCGGTGGCCGCCTGCGAGATCTTACCGCCGCTGTTGGTGGTCGCTTCCGCGATGAGCGCCTGCGTGCGTTCTTGTAAGACGTCGAGACCCACGCCTTCGCGGTCTTCGATCTGCATTCGGAAGCCGCCGGCGACGCCCAGCCCCTGAATGGCCGGCGGCACTAAGACCAGCGAAAACGCCTCCTTCATCGCCCCGAGTTCCTTGCGGAGTTCGTCCACCAAGGCTTTTTGCTGCGTCTCCGGGGTCGTCCGTTTCGACCAGTCGGACCAGGCCGCGAACGCCGTGCAGGCGTTCGGCGCGTTGATTCCGTCGAGCAGCGAGAACCCGCCGATGCAGAACCAACTGTCGACGACGCCGCGCGCCTCGAACTTCCTGAAGACGTCGTTCAGTTTCGTCATCACTTCCTGCGTGCGACCCAAAGAGGCCGCGTCGGGAAGTTGAATCGCGACGATCACATACCCCTGGTCTTCGCTGGGAAGGAAGCCGGTGGGGGTGTTCTGATACCAGAAGTAGGTGCCGACGGTGACGCCGACGAACACGACCAGCACCAGCCCCCAAACGCGCAGCAGCCGCGCCACGATCCAGGCGTAGACGGCTTCGATCGGTCGGTAGACGGCGTCGAAGATCTTCGTGAAGATCGATCGGCCTTTGTTCGGTTTAAGATACGCGGCGCACTGCGCCGGCTTCAACGTCAAGGCGTTGACGGCGCTCAGCAGGGCGGTGACGGCGATGGTGAGGCCGAACTGGCGGTACAACTGCCCCGTGATGCCGCCCAGGAACGCCGTCGGCAGGAACACCGCCATCAAGACCAGCGTGATGGCGATCACCGGGCCGGTCACTTCCGACATCGCCTGGAGGGTGGCGTCGCGCGGCGACAGGCCGCGCTCGATGTGACGCGCCGCGTTCTCCACGATGACGATGGCGTCGTCGACCACGACGCCGATCGCCAACACCAGCCCGAACAGCGTCAGCAGGTTCACCGAAAAGCCTAAGAGCGGCATGAACGCGAACGCGCCGATGATGGTGACGGGGACGGTGGTCGCCGGCACTAAGAGCGCCCGCCAACTTTGCAGGAACACCAGGATGACGACTAAGACCAAAAGGCCGGCTTCGATCAGCGTTTCAAAGACGGAATGGATGGCGGCGTCGACGAACTTCGTTGTGTCGAACGGAATGGCGTATTCCATTCCTTTGGGCAGCGTCGGCTTGATATGTTCCATGCGCTCTTTAATGCCCTCGGCCACCGCCAGCGCGTTCGAGCCGGGAAGCTGATAGACGAGCATGTTCGACGACTGCATGGCGTTGCGCTCGGCCAGCGTATCGTACCCCTGGGCGCCGAGTTCCACCCGCGCGACGTCGCGCAGATAGACGACCCGGCCTTCCGCCCCAGTCTTAAGAACCATCCCCTCGAACTCGGCCGGCTCCGACAACCGCCCCTTCGTCGTCACCGCCAGTTGGAACGATTGCCCGCCCTTGGTCGGCGGTTGGCCGACCTGGCCGGCGGCCACCTGCACGTTCTGCCTCGCCAGCGCCGCGACCACTTCCTGCGTCGTGATCCGCCGCGCCGCCAGCTTGTCGGGGTCGAGCCAGACGCGCATCGAGTAAGACCCGACCCCGCGCACCACCACGTCGCCCACCCCGCGGATGCGACTAAGTTCATCTCGAATTCTTAGTTGCGCGTAGTTGTAGAGGAATAGTCCGTCGAACGTCTCGTCGGCGGAAGTCAGCGACACGACGAGCAGGATGTTCGTCGACTGCTTCTTCACCGTCACCCCTTGGCGGCGCACTTCCTCGGGCAGTTGCGGCTCGGCCGCCGCCACCCGGTTCTGCACTAAGATCTGCGCGTCGTCGAGGTTGGCGCCGATCTCGAACGTCACCGTCAGCGCGTACGTGCCGTCGGCCGAGCTGGTGGAGGACATGTACATCATGTTCTCCACTCCGTTCACCTGCTGTTCGATGGGGGCGGCGACGGTTTCGGCGACGACCTTCGCCGTCGCGCCGGGGTAGTTGGTGGTGACGACCACCGTCGGCGGCGCGATGTTCGGATACCGTTCGATCGGCAGCCGAAAAAGCGCCACCACCCCCAATAGAATGGTGAGCAGGGCGATGACGTTGGCGAAGATCGGTCGGTCGATGAAGAAGCGGGACATCAGGTGGGATTCCTCGGGCGACCAAGTCGCCGACGGCGGATTCAGTTACCGGACGCCGTCGGCGTTGGACGGAACGGCGTCGGCCGGCGGCCGCAACGACCACAATTCGGGCGCGACCGTCGAACCGGCTTGCGCCCGCTGCAAGCCTTCGACGACGACGAAGTCGGTCGGCCGCAACCCTTTCACGATGGCGATCATCGACCGGATCGGCTTCGGACCCGGCGGCGGCGGAACAACTGGCGCGGCGGCTTTCTTCTGCTCGGCCGGCCGCTGACCGAACAACTCGCCGAGCCACTCGGACAACGTCCAACCGTAGCCCGGCTTGGCCGGCGGCGGAGCCGTCGCCGCGACCGGCGGTAGCGTAACGGCGGTTTGCGGCGGCGGAGCCAGCATCCAGCCCGGCGGTCCTTCCTCGCCCGGCGGCGGCGCCGCGTAGATCCGCGGACCGGTCGTCACCGTCTGTTTTCTTACCACGTCCTTCTCACCGACGATCAGCACGTAGCGGCCTTCCTGACCGGTCGCCAGGGCGTCCTCCGGTATCACCAAGAGCGCCCTGGGGCCGCCGTTCGGCACCCGCACTTTGGCGTACAACCCGGGGTAGAGCAGCCGCGACCCGTTGGGCGGCAACGCCGGGTTGGGAATCTTACCGCGGATGCGCACCGTTCCCGTGCCGACGTCGACGCGGTTTTCGCGGAAATCGATCCGGCCGCCGTGGGGAAAACCTTCTTCCGTCGCCACGCCGACTTCCACCGGAATCGTACCGCCGGTCGGCGACGATTGTTTCATTTCCGACGACGACGTCTGATATTGCACGAGGTCGCGTTCCGGCACGTCGAAGTAGACGTACAGCGGGTCCATGCCGACGATCGTCGTCAACAGGGTGGCTTCGCCTTGGCCGACCAAATTCCCCTTCGTCACCATCGTTCGGTTGATGCGTCCGACGATCGGCGACGCAATGTCAGTGAAACTGAGTTGCAGCGCGGCCGATTCAATCATCGCTTCGGTCTGTTTGAGACCGGCCTCGGCCCCGCCCAACGCGGCCGCCCGTTCCTCGAAATCCTCCTTGCTGATCGACCGTGAATTGAGCAGCAGCCGGGCGCGCGATTCCTCCGAGCGCGCCTTTCTTAGATCGCTCAGCGCTTTCAATTTGTCGGCTTCGCGTTGTTTCAGCGCGGCGGAATATTCGCGGTCGTCGATCTTATAAAGCGGCTGGCCCTTCTCGACTTCCTCGCCTTCCTGAAAAGTGATTTCCTTGAGGAAGCCGTCGACGCGGGCGCGGATTTCCACCGATTCGACCGCTTCGAGATAGCCGTTGTACTGGGAGTAGTCCTGCACCTCGCGGGTCGCCGGCGTTGCGACCGTCACCTTCGGCGGCGGCGGCTTATTGGGAGTGGCCACCATCGCCGGTCGACAGCCGCCGACGAAGACCGCCAGCGCAATCACCGCCGGTATTGCTTTCCAAGGGTCTGGGACGACGGGCATCTGTACTGGTCCTCTCGGCGGGCACATTAGTTAGCACGCTAAATATTCTAGAACCAATGGCGATCCCGGCAACCGACGCGAGCGAAGAACATTCCGTCGCAGCAACGAGGATTCGAGCGGCAACTTCGTGACGCCCGACGCGACGGTGGGGTTCACTCGAAAACGGCGGGAAAGGTTGGTCGGGGCAAAGACGGCGTGGAGATTCGTTCGTCACCGTTGGGACGCGATGATCGAATGTGGGAAGGATCTTATCTTTCCGGTGGGCCTGTTCTTACGCGCCATCCCACAGTTTGCGGTACGGTTCGCCTTCGTTCAGCGTGGGGCGTTCCGGGCGGCCTTTGTGGGTGTAGACGAGGCCCATGTGGTCGAGGCCCATGAGGTGTAAGATGGTGGCGTGAAGGTCGTGGACGTGCAGCCGGTCTTCGACGGCGTGCAGGCCGATTTCGTCGGTCGAGCCGAGCGTTTGGCCGCCTTTGACGCCGCCGCCGGCGAACCACATGGTGAAGCCGTACGGGTTGTGGTCGCGGCCGTCGCCCTGTTCCGACATCGGCGTGCGACCGAATTCGCCGCCCCAGATCACCAACGTGCGGTCCAACAGGCCGCGACTTTTCAGATCGTGTAAGAGGCCGGCGATGGGTTTGTCCATCTGAAGACACAGCTCGGAATGGTTTTTCTCGATCTTGGCGTGGGCGTCCCACTTGCTGCCGCAGCCGAGGTACAACTGCACGAACCGCACGCCTCGTTCGACCAGCCGACGCGCCAGCAGGCAGTTCTTGCCGAAAACCGCCGTCGTCGGTTCATCCATGCCGTACAGGCGGCGGGTGGCTTCGGTTTCGCCGGCGACGTCGACGACCCCCGGGGCCTCGGCCTGCATGCGGAACGCCAGTTCGTAGCTGGCGATGCGGGCGTCGAGTTCGGTCTGCTCGGCGCGCGGCGCGTAGTGGCGGGCGTTCAGCCGGGCCAGGTAGTCGAGTTTGTCGCGCTGGCGGGCGTCGCCGACCGACTTCGGCGTTTTTAGGTTGGCGATCGGCTCGGCGCCGTGGCTGAGGCGCGTTCCCTGCCAGCCGGCCGGCATGAATCCCGACCCCCAATTGCGCGGCCCGTTGACCACCTGCGTGTCGGTGTCTTGCACCACTACGAACGCCGGCAGGTTGTCGTTTTCGGTCCCCAGGCCGTAGTTGATCCACGCGCCGAGCGACGGCCGGCCGCCCAGCGTGGCGCCGGTGTTCATCTGACACACGCCGCCGGCGTGATTGATGCCGTCGCCCCAGCACGACCGCACCACGGCGATGTCGTCGGCGTACGGCCGGAGGTGCGGCACCCAGTTCGACATCCACATGCCGCTGTCGCCGTACCGCCCCCAGGTGCGCGGGCTGGCCATCAGCGGGGCGTTGGTTTCGCCCATCGCCAACACGACCGGCTTAAAACTTTTCGGCAGTGGTTGGCCGGCGAGTTTGTTCAGGGTCGGCTTCGGGTCGAACAGGTCGATGTGACTGGGGCCGCCTTCCATGAACAGGAAGATGACGTGGTCGGCGCGGGGCGGATGGTGCGGTTTGCCGACGCGAGCGGCGGAACCCAGAGCGGCGCCGCCTTGCGTTCCCATAAGGTAAGACAACGCCAACGAACCGAAGCCGCCGCCGCCGCGCAGCAGCCAGTCGCGCCGCGAGTGCAGGGGGGTGTAATCGACCGACGGCGTGAGGTCGGCGTTCGTCGGTTGGTCGTCGCGTCGCGTCATGGTCGGTCCGCCTCGTTCCCGGCGTCGCCGGTGGTGGAACAATACTGAATCGTCTGAAGCCCTGAAAGGGCGGTCGTCTTACAGCCCAGGGCAACGCCCTGGGAACCACGAACCCACCTCGGGGGCGAAGCCCGGAAAGGGCGCCACAACGGCCGGCGTCGCCGTCGACCGTACAATCGCCGCATCGTTCGCCGCAATAGAGTCGCGCCCTTACAGGGCTTCTTTCGTTAACTTCGTCTTATACCCAGGGCGTTGCCCTGGGCTGGCGGAGGGCCGCCCTTTCAGGGCTAAGAATCTAGCTGTCTAATCAACTTTCGTGCTGACGTTACAACCACTCGCGGCCGTTAAGAAGCAGAGCGTTTCAATCGACGTACAGAAACTCGTTGGAGTTCAGCAGGGCGTGGCAGAAGTCGACCAGCGGGGCGCCGGCGGCGAGGAAGCGGCGGGCGTCTTCCCGTTCGGAGGCGTCGGGCGCGCGGCCGAGGGTGGCGGAATAGGCCGTCGCGATTTGGGCGTCGACGTCCTTCGGCGCCGTTCGCTCCAACAACTTCGCGAAGCGCTCCGCCCGGCCGAGCGGCCACTCGCCGTTGATGAGCAGCAGGGCCTGCGTCGAGGTGACGGTGCGGTTCCGCAAGGCGCAGCTCGCGAAGCCGTCGGGGGCGTCGAAGACGTCGAGCAGGTCGTCCTTCTTGTTGCGCAGCAGCTTCAGGTAGATCGACCGGCGGGGGGCCGACCATTCCTGCGACGGGCCGCCCATCGCGCCGTTCATTTCGCCGGCGACCACCAGCATGGCGTCGCGGACCTCTTCGGCGTCGAGGCGTCGCACCGTTCCGCGCCACAGGAA
>JBOFFD010001142.1:0-3485 GCA_051648425.1 Planctomycetia bacterium | reverse complement strand
GAAAAACGGCCGGGGCCGGAGGCCGACGGCTTCATTCCCTGGACGGTGGTGCTGCACACCAGCACGCTGGGCAAACACGCCCTCGGCGTGCGTTGGACGGAACCGCTGAGCCTCGACAAAGCCGACACGCCGCGCGCCGAACTGAAGCTGAAACTGGTTCGGCCGCAGGGGGTCGAACGCGAAAACGGCGAGATCGTCGTCTTGAAGGACCGCGTGTTGGCGATCGAAGACAAGTTCGAGAACCTCGAACCGATCGACCCCCGCCAGCGAACGCCGCTGCCGGCGGAATGCGCGGCGCTCGACGACGTGAAGCCGCGGGCGACCTCTTCCGGCGACGCCGACGGCGGCGACGACGAAGTGCAACTCGCCTACCGCTACTATCGCCACCCGGTCGACCTAACGCTGACGGCGGCCAAACACCAGATTCAGCGGGTGGTGGAAACCGTGGTCAGCCGGGCGCTGGTCGACGCGGTCGTTCCCGAACGCGGACCGGTGACCTACCGGGCGCAACTGCTGCTGCGCTCCAGCCAACGGCAACGGTTGCGGGTGGTGCTGCCGACCGGCGCCCGGTTCTTGGCGGTGACGGTGGCCGGCCGGAACGTGCTGCCGGAACGCGACGCGCCCGCCGGCGGGGCGAAACCGGAAGCCGCCGGACCGACGGTCGGCATGGCGCCGCCACCGCAAGGGGCCGCCGGCGACTCCGCGCAGGGCGAGGCATATCTGCTGAACGTGAGCCGGGCGAGCGACGCCGCCGAGCCGTTCCCGATGACCATCGTTTACGAACACGCCGACGCCGACGTGGCCGCCGGCTTGGTGCAGCGGACGTTCGAGCCGCACGCGCCGCCGAACTTGGCCCTGTTCCTGCCGCGTTTGGAAGGCGACGTGTCGTACAGCCGCCTGTACTGGCGGGTCTGGCTGCCGCGCTGGTACACGGTGCTGAACACGCCGGCGGATTGGACCGACGAAAACAAGCCGATCAACGCCTTTCTGAACGGCGTCGCCGTCGGGCGCGAGGTGGACGGCGCGATCGGCCAGTGGCAGGCCGAGTGGAACACCGGAGCCGGCCGAATGGTGTACGACTTCGCCATGGTCGGTCGGCCGTTCCTGTTCAGCAGCTTGTCGCCGACGCCGTACTTGGAAGTCGGCTACGGCTACGTGCCGTCGATGACCCTGGCGGCCTCGGCGGCGGCATTCCTGTTCTTCTTCCTCACTCGCTGGTTCGGCGCCGAAGTGAAGTTCACGCTGCTTTTGGGCGTGACGCTGGCGGTGGTGGTGGGCGGCCTTTACGCCGGCGGCGTGGTCTACCGGTGGGCGTCCGCCGCCGAGTGGGGCGTCGGTCTGGGGCTGCTTTCGTGGCTGATGCGGTCGATTCTGGTCGGGCAGCGGAAGCGCGCCGCGGCGCGGGCGGCGAAGGTGGCGGCGGCGAAAGAAGCCGACGCCCGCCTGGCCGCCAACATGTCGTCGGACGCCGCCGGCCACGGTGCGGAGGGCGCCGACCATGCGTCGTAACACATTTACGGGTGCGGGCTGCCCGTTCCTCTCCTTTGCAGGGTGGACCTCTGGTCCGCCCGTGAAGGACCGAGCGGAAGACTCTTCCCGCTTGACCGTCAACGAACCATCGCCTCGCGCTCCACGGGCGGACCAGAGGTCGACCCTACGAAAGCAAGTCGCCGTTCCATCGCAGCATCCGTCCAGAACCCCACTTGGGGAGGCCGCCATGTCTTCCGTCTCTTCGTTTGCGACGACGGCCCTGCTGTTCGCCGCGGTGTTCGGGTTGGGCGCGAACCCCGTCGTCGGCGCCGACCCGGCGCCAGCCGCGCCGCCTGCGGTCGCGGCCGCCGGCGACGAACCGGTCTTCCGCTACGTCTACATTCCCACCGAAGAACTCGACGTCTTGTTTCAACAAGAGCGAGGGGTGCTGCTCTCCCGCGCCGACTTCCTCGCCGTTTGGAAGAAAGCGTACCCCAACGGAAAGACGCCCGACCCGATCGAGAAGTCGGACGATCTGTTCGTCGCCCAGGCCGACTACGCCGGGAAGACGACGGTGTCGCCCCCGCCCCCCGGCGTCGACGCCCCGGTCGAAACGCTGCAACTCACCGGCAAGCTGACCATCGTCAAGCGGAACGACGAGTGGCAGGGGCTGCTCTTGGACCTCGCCGGCGTTTCCATCGCCTCGGCGACGATCGGTGACGAGCCGGCCCTCATCGGCCGCGATCCCAAGGGGAACCTGCGGGTCTTCCTGGAAAAAGCCGGCGAGCATGTGCTGACGCTCGACCTTCGCGCCAAGCTGGAAAGCGGCGCCCTGGCGCGGACGGCCCGTTTCCGCCTGCCGTCGGCCCCCGGCGTCTTGCAATTGGCGACCGCCGCCGACGAGGAACTTCAAATCGACGGCTCCGTCGCTCCGGTCGACGCCCAACCCGCCGCCGACCCCAAGGCGCCGCGACGGACCAACGTTCCGCTGGGCGGCCGGGGCGACCTTGCCGTTCTGCTGCGTCGCGTGAACGACGCCGCCGAGCAGCCGCCGGTGCTGGTGGCGCGCGTCGACGGCATGGTTTACCTCACGCCCGCCCAGGCCGACTACCGCCTGACGGTGAAGCTGCAAGCCTACTCGAAGCCGGTGGAGGTCGTCCGTCTGAAGCTGCCGGTGGGTTTGCAATTGGCACTCTTGGAATCGCCGGGGGTGGTTCGGTCGACGCCGACGGCCGGCGACGACGGCACGACCTTGACGGTGGTCTATGCCGCCCCGTGGACCGGTGAACGCGAAATCACCATGAACGTGCTGGGCGCGCCGACGCTGAACGCGCCGTGGAAGCTGCCCCGCATGCGGGTGCTGGACGCCGCCGCCCAGACGGAGCGTTTGACCGTTCGGCCCGACCCGTCGCTGACGGTGGAACTGAAGAACCTGCGCGGCGCCCGGCGCTTGTCGCCGCCGGCGGGCGACGCCGCCAGCCTCTACATGGAATGCTGGGACGCCGCCGCCGAGGCGACGCTGGCCGTCCGTCCCGCGCCGAAGGCGCTGGCCTCCAGCATCGTCAGCGTGTTGTCGGTCGGCCGCAACCGGCTGGAACTGCAAAGCAGCGTGGCGGTCGAGCCGCGCGGCGCCCCGATCTTCGACGTCGGTCTGTTGGTCCCCGCCGGTTGGACGGTCGTCGGCCTCACCGCCGGCGACGCCCCCCTGCCGTTCGACGCCGTCGAGAAGGACGGCAAGTTGGTCGTCCGCGCGACGCTGCCGGCGCCGGTGCCCGTCGGCGGTACGCTGACGCTGACGCTGAAGGCCGAGCGCTCGCCCGACGATTGGCTGAACGCCGAGGGCAAGACGTCCACCCTGCCGCTGGCGAACGTGTCGCTGGAAGCGGCGGCCGAGGTGGAAGGGATGCTGTTGGTGCGAGCCGGCGACGACCTGGAAGTGCAGACGGTCGACCTGAAGGGGTTCGAGCAAACGCCGCCGTCGACGGTGCCGCAGGCCGACGCCGAGGTGCGGGTGG
>JBOFFD010001141.1:0-1646 GCA_051648425.1 Planctomycetia bacterium | reverse complement strand
GCCATTCTCGGCGGCTGGCAGCGACGCGACGTTCTTCAATGGACCGACCGGGAACTCGTCGAAGCGGTGCGGGCCGATCTGGCGGCGGCGTTGGGCGTCGCCGCGTCGCCGATCTTCCAGTGGATTTATCGTTGGCCGTTGGCCATTCCGCAATACTTCCTCGGTCATGGCGCCCGCTTAGAGCGGATCGACACGGCTGTTCGGCGACACGACGGGCTGTTTCTAACGGGCAACGCCTATCGCGGCGTCGCTATTAACGATTGCACCGCCGAGGCCGAGCGAACGGCGACCGCCGTGCGGCGTCATTTGGCCGAAGTCTGAACGCGGAAGACTGGGTTTGCTCCTTGCGACCGCAGCGATGGAATGTTACATTAACTTGGTTGATACCGCTCGACGCTCCCGCCCAACGGGAAACTCGCCATGCCGACGCCGTTCGTATTTTTGATCCTCTGCTCGACGCCCGCTCCCGTCGCACCGACGGCGGCCGCGCCCATTGACTACACGCGCGACGTGAAGCCGATTCTGACCGCGCGGTGCGTGAGTTGCCACGGCGGCCTGAAAAGTGAATCGGGGCTGCGGCTCGACCACGGGTCGTTCGTCAAAAAAGGTGGCGACGGCGGACCGATCGTCCTTGACGACACGCGATCTGAAAGCCCGATGCTGAAGCGCGTCCACGCCGCCGACGATCTGCCGCGGATGCCGCCGGAAGGCGCGCCGCTGTCGACGGCGGAAATCGCGGTTCTCGAGCGATGGATCGAGACGGGCGCTGCGACCCCTGCCGACGAACCGAAGCCCGAAGACCCGGGCCGCCACTGGGCGTTTCAGCCGTTGACCCGACCGGCGGTTCCAATCGCTGACGACTCAGATTGGAACCGAAACCCGATCGACGCTTTCCTGGCGGCGGGCCACCGCCGAGCCGGCGTCGTTCCCGCGCCGACGGCCGACAAGTCGGTCTTTCTGCGTCGCGTCTACCTTGACTTGATCGGCATCCCGCCGACGCCGAAGCAACAATGCGCGTACTTGGAAGACGCCGGGCCGAACGCCGATGAACGAGTGGTCGACGAACTGCTGGCGCGGCCGGAGTACGGCCAGCGGTGGGGCCGGCACTGGATGGACGTTTGGCGGTACAGCGACTGGGCCGGCTTCGGGGCGGAAATCCGCGAAAGTCAGCCGCACGTTTGGCGCTGGCGCGATTGGATCATCGAATCGCTCAACAAAGATGCGCCGTACGATCACATGGTGCGCTGCATGATCGCGGGCGATGAAATCGCGCCCGACGATCCGGGCGCCGTCGCCGCCACGGGTTTCTTAGTGCGCAACTGGTCGCGCTACAGCCGCAACGGTTGGCTTAAGAGCACCGTCGAACATACCAGCAAAGCGTTTCTGGGCGTCACAATTCATTGCGCCCAATGTCACGACCATATGTACGACCCAATCACTCAGAAAGAATATTACCAGTTCCGTGCGTTCTTCGAGCCGCACGAAGTGCGCACCGACAGCATCCGCGGCGAGTTGGACGTGACGAAAGACGGCCTCGTCCGCGTCTACGACGCCGACGCCGCGAAGCCGACGTACCTGTTCGATCGCGGCGACGACGCGAAACCGGTCAAAACCGAATCGCTGGCGCCGGGCGTACCCGCCGCTTT
>JBOFFD010001140.1:0-3942 GCA_051648425.1 Planctomycetia bacterium | reverse complement strand
GCCCACGGCTACCCCGCCGACCGCGTGCTGCTCTTCGGCGCCTCGTTGGGCGGCGGCGTGGCGGTGGAATTGGCGGTGCGGCATCCCGACGCCCGCGCGCTGGTCGTCATGAAATCGTTCACTTCCATTCCCGACATGGCGCGGCGCTTGTACCCGGCCGTGCCGTTGCACCTGGCCGTCCGCGACCGGTATGACAACATCGCCAAAGTCGGCCGGCTTAAAATGCCGGTGCTGTTCGCCTTCGGCGACCAAGACCACTTGATGCCGGTCGACATGGGGCGGAAACTGTACGCCGCCGCGCCGGAGCCTAAGAAGTTCGTGTTGCTAAGAGGGCAGGGCCACGACGAAGACGGCGGTTCGATTTTCTTCGCGGAACTGAAGCAGTTCTTAGACGACAACCCACCCGCCCCGCCGGTTCAACCACCCGCGCCGGCGACCGAAACCAGCGTCGTTTCGCCGGTGTTCGACCGTTGGTTCACGACGGTCTTCCTCTGCGGCTTGGTCCTGTTCTACATCGTGCGGCTGCTGCGCGCCGCGCTGTATCGGTTGGAACGGTCGTTGCTGTACCATCCGACCCCCGCCGCGACGGAGTTCTTCGCGCCGCCGTCACCGCTGATACAGGACGTCTTTCTGAAAACGAAAAGCGGCGTCGCGCTGCACGCCTGGTGGCGGCCGACCGAGGTCGAACCGTCTGAGACGCCCGCGGTCTTATACCTCCACGGCAACGCGGGGAATCTGAGCTGTCGCGGGATGAGCATCGAGGAATGGGTCCGCGAAACCGGCAGTCCGGTCTTCATCGTCGACTACCCCGGCTACGGCAAGAGCGGCGGGGCGCCGTCGGAACAGGGCTGCTACGAAGCGGGCGAGGCGTCGCTGGAATGGCTGGCCGCCAACGGCTACCCCGCCGAGCGCGTGGTGCTGATGGGTACGTCGCTGGGCGGCGGCGTGGCGGTCGAACTGGCGCTACGGCATCCAACCTGCCGCGCGCTGGTGGTCGTGAAATCGTTCCTGTCGATCCCCGACATGGCCCGCCGCTTGTATCCGTCGATCCCGCTGCACCTGGTCGTCCGCGACCGGTTCGACAACCACGCGAAGGTCGGTCGACTGAAGCCGCCCGCCCTGTACGCCTACGGCGACCGCGACGTACTGATCCCGCTGGATGTCGGCCGAGCGCTGTTCGCCGCCGCCGCGGAGCCGAAGCGATTCGTCTTACTAAAAGGCCAAGACCACGACGAAAACGGCGGCTCTTACTTCTTCCAGGAACTAAGACGATTTCTGAACTGAAACGGCCGCCGTCAATCGGTCAGTTCGATTTCCCCCGTCCAAACCGGTTCGCCGTTGCACAGTAAGATCAAGGCCGTCGCGCCGAGCGGCGTCGGCCGGCTGTTGCGCTGTGTGACGCGGATTCGGCGTACGACTTGCACCGTCGCGGCGGGCGTCAGACGGACGGCTTGAACTAGAAACTTTCGCACCGCCGGCCGGCCGCCCTTCCGTTCGTTCGCCGACGTCAAACGAAGTTCCAGCCGCGCGATGCGGTGCGATGGGTCGGCGGCGTCGAGCGGGCGGCGGTCGGTCGCCGTCAGCGTGATGGGAAGGACGCCGCCCAGCGGGATCGACGCCGGCGGCGGGTCGACCACCGTCACGGCGAACTGGTCGGCGGCCGGCATGGCGAACAGCGCCTTCGCCGCCGGGTGTTGGCCGGCGGTTAAACTGCGCAGCCCCCGCTTCGCCACCCATTCCCGGTCGGGCGTGCGCGACTGCTCCAGCCATGTCCGCGCCCAGGCCGCCGCCATGTCGGGGTGGTCCTTCGAGATGTCGTTCAGCGAGTTGGCGACCGCCTTGCGGACGTACAGCGACGGGTCGTCGACAACCGCGTCGAGCATCGGAAAAAGCACCGCCGGATCGCGGCGGACGTCGGCCAAATGCGGCACCCAGACGCCGCGCGGCCGCAACGCTTCCACCGGCAGCCGACGGACCCCGTCGTTCGGGTGGCTCCACCAAGCCGTCGTCCACGGCAGGACGACCGCCGTCCCGTGGTCGATCGCGTAGCGCCGCAGCGCGACCTGCGCGCCTTCCCTGGCCGCCATCGACGGATCGCCCCCGACCGTTGCGAGCAGCTTCAAAGCCGCCGCCGGGTCGCCGCGCAAAAGGAGGGGGACGACGAATGCCGCCGCCACGCCCCCTTTGACCTCGGGGGCGGCCAACAGCACTTCGACCCAGCGGGCGACGACGGCGGCCGGGGCGTCGGCCGTCGGTTCCAGATCAAGGCTTTCCCGCACCAGCGCGGCCACGCCGTCGGCCAGCAGCGTCAATTGAGCCATGTACGCCGCGTCCAAGTACCCCGCCTTCTTCAGTCGATTCCGCAACGCGCGGGCGGCGACCAAACCGGCGGCGACAAGCCGTTTTTCCAACGGATCGACCGTCTCGGCCCAGTCGGTTTCCCGCGGATAGCCGGCCGACTTCTTACCCTCGCCCGCGTCGTCCGCCTCGGACTTATTTTTCGTCGTCATGCCGAATCGAACCTCGCTCGCCAAACTGTCGCAATCCGTCGCCGCGCTGACCGGCCGCCTTTCCCTGCGTATCATGTCGGCACGTCGTCGGCCGGCCGATTCGGGGGACCGCCGTCGATGAGGACGCGCGGACACCGAGGCGGATCATGCAACCGATGGAATCGACCGAGACGCCGCCGGCCGAGCTGCAAACCGCCGCCGCCGACTACTTCAAGGGCCTTCAAGACCGGATAACCGCCGCGCTGGAGGAGCTTGACGGCGGCCGCTTTCGTCAAGACGAGTGGACCTACCCCAACGGCGGCGGCGGCCGGTCGCGGGTGTTGGTCGAAGGGAACGTCTTCGAGAAGGCGGGCGTCAACCTGTCGAACGTCGCCGGTGAATTCAGCGAGGAAATGGCGAAGTCCATGCCCGGCGACTCGCGGGCCTTCACTGCCACCGGGGTGTCGCTAGTGCTGCATCCGTGGAACCCGAAGGTTCCCACGGTGCACGCCAATTTCCGCTATCTGACGCAAGGCTCGCGCGGCTGGTTCGGCGGCGGCGCCGACTTAACGCCCTACTACCCGACGCTGGAAGACTGCGTTCACTTCCATCGCACATGGCGCGACGCCTGCCGCCGCCATCCCGGCGTCGCCGATTACGACCAGTACAAGACGTGGTGCGACGAATACTTCTTCATCAAGCACCGCGACGAACCGCGCGGCGTCGGCGGCCTTTTCTTCGACTATCGCGACACAAACCACCTGAAGTTCTTCGACTTCGTCCGCGACGCCGGCGATTCGTTCCTCGAATCGTACCTGCCGATCGTCCGCCGCCGCAAGGACGAGTCTTACGCGCCGGCCGAGCGCGACTTCCAGTTGTACCGCCGCGGCCGCTACGTCGAGTTCAATTTGGTGTACGATCGGGGGACGGTGTTCGGCCTTAAGACCGGCGGCCGAATCGAATCGATCTTAATGTCGCTGCCGCTCAACGTGAAGTGGCTGTACGACTATAAGCCGACCCCCGACTCGCCCGAAGCCCGCCTGACGGACTACTGGCTGAAGCCGCGCGACTGGGCGTCGGAACCCCTCCCCGGCGAGGCCGGCTCCGACCGCTGACCGCCCGCGCCCCGAACCTTCCGCCCTTTGAAGCAAGGTTGCGGTCCACCCCGGCGGCGGGCGCCGACCGGCGGCTTGGAAAGACGTGAATGCGTCGCCTCTTCAAAAGGCGGGAAAGTGACCCCTAGGGGATTCGAACCCCTGATCTTCTGGCTGAGAACCAGGAATGAATACGATTCAACCGCTTACAGGTTAAATGTTTCCGTCATTCACGACCAATCGTTTCCACTAAATTTTCCATCTGAAACGCCGACCCATCCACCGACGGCGCTCAACGCCATCCTCGTTGGTCACGAACCACGTCCTCCCGTCGTTTTACCTCCTGAACTTGCACGGCT
>JBOFFD010001139.1:0-1740 GCA_051648425.1 Planctomycetia bacterium | reverse complement strand
ACTTTCCAAGCACGCTTTGTCGGGCCAACACTTCCCAAGTCACGCCGCCGGCGCGCCAAACCAACGTCTGCGCGACCAGCGTCGGCCGACCGACGGCCGCCCGCGCCGCCGCCCGCAACCCGACTTCCGCCGTGTACTCTTCGACCGACTTCAGGAACAACAGCGTCCGCCCGTCCGGTTCCGGCTTGCCGTAGTTCATGCAGACCGTTCGCAGTTCGACGGCGCCGGCGCCGCCCGCCGCCAGCAGCACGGTCGGCGTATCCAGAATCGCCATACCCTGAAGCCCCGCCTGTGGACCAAGAATCTGAGCGATCACTTCGTTCGATCCGAAAGCATCGGCGATCAAGCCGGAACCGAACTCGACCTTGAGCGGCTCCGCGCCAAGATTCCGCAGGCGAACCGTCAGTTTGTAGGCTCCGTCGGCCTCAAGTGCGAGGTCCAACCGGCGGTCGGCCGCCGCCTGCAAGACGCCGACCGTCACGCCGTCGGCCGGCTCGGCCCCGTTCGACGGCGATGCCGACGCGACCAGAACGACGGCCAAGATCCGGGGAAACACGACGGAACGGGAAGGAACTCTGAGGCGTCGGCGGTTCATGGTGTGTCCACATTCAACGGGGTTTTTTACACTGCCGAGGACGATCGCCGCGCCGTCCGCGGCACGACCGATATGAAACAACCGTACGTACAGCGAACGAGCCGAAGGGAGTTTCCACCTGATGAATCCCGTCCTGGGATTTCTTCGCGCGTTGGCCGGCAAGGTTGTCGTCCCACGCTTGGAGCGAAAACTCGCCTGGTTCACCAGCCGCCTGGACGACGCGCCCCGAGTGCAGCGCGAACTGTTGTTCGCCAAACTCCGCCGCGCCGCCTCCAGCGCTTTCGGCCGCGACCACGGCTTCGCGAATATTCGCACTCTGGAAGACTTCCGCCGCCAAGTGCCCGTCGCTGGTTACGACTACTACCAGCCGTACATCAAACGGGTGACGGAAGGCGACGTCGAAGCGCTCTTTCCCAAGGGCGAAAAGATTCTGATGTACACGCTTTCCAGCGGTACCACCGACGCCCCGAAATTGATTCCTATCAACCGCGTCTGGATGGACGAATACCGCCGCGGCTGGCAGATTTGGGGCATCAAGGCGTTTCTCGACCATCATCCGCTTTTCTACGCGAAACTGGCGGGCATCGCAGGCAATTGGGACATGCGCCGCACCCCCACCGATCTGCCCTGCGGCATGGCCAGCGGCCTGTCGGCGCAGATGCAAAGCCCGCTCTTAAAGATGATGTACTGCGTGCCGGCGTCGGTCTATTCCATCAACGACGTCGCTGCCAAATACTACGCCGCCCTGCGCGCGTCGATCCCCGAAAAAGTCGGCCTGCTCATGACCGCCACGCCCGCGACGGTCGTGCAGTTCGCCCGACTGGGCGACCAGTTCCGCGACCAACTCGTCCGCGACGTCGCCGACGGCACGTTCAGCCGCGACTTCGACGTGCCCGACCACGTCCGCCGGGAAATCCTGCGAAAGGTCGGCAAGCCGAATCCGGTCCGCGCCCGCGAACTCGAAGAGATCGTCGCCCGCACCGGAAAACTCCATCCGAAGGACTATTGGAACCTGTCGCTCGTCGGCTGTTGGTTGGGCGGCACCGTCGGCAGCTACGCCCGCCACATCGACGACTACTACGGCGAGGTCGCCCGCCGCGACATCGGCCTGTTGTGCAGCGAGGGCCGGTTCACCGTCCCCATGA
>JBOFFD010001138.1:0-3544 GCA_051648425.1 Planctomycetia bacterium | reverse complement strand
GCCGCACGTCGATTCGGCACGAGGCGTAGAACTTCAGCCCCATGCCGCCGGTGGTCGTTTCCGGGCTGCCGAACATCACGCCGATCTTGAGACGGATCTGGTTGATGAAGATCAGCACCGTCTTCGAGCGGCTGACGATCCCCGTCAGCTTGCGGAGCGCCTGACTCATGAGGCGGGCCTGCAGGCCGACGTGGGTGTCGCCCATTTCGCCTTCCAGCTCGGCCCGCGGCACCAGCGCCGCCACCGAGTCGATGACGATCAGGTCGACCGCGTTCGACTTCACCAACATTTCGGTGATTTGCAGCGCTTCTTCGGCACTGCCCGGCTGGCTGATGAGCAGCCCTTCGGTCTGCACCCCGACTCGCCGCGCCCAGGTCGGGTCGAGGGCGTGCTCGGCGTCGATGAACGCGGCGACGCCGCCCTTTTTCTGGGCCTCGGCGATGATGTGCAGGGCGATGGTCGTCTTGCCGCTGGCTTCCGGACCGAACAACTCAATGATTCGGCCGCACGGCACCCCCTTGCCGCCCAGCGCCAAGTCCAGCGACAGCGCCCCGGTGGAGATGCCGTCGATCGGGCCGGCGGTCGACTCGCCCAGCCGCATGATCGCGCCCTTGCCGAACTGCTTTTCAACCTGCACGAGGGTGTGCTTCAGGTTCTTATCGTCCATGCCCGACGGTTCAGCAGCCATTGGTCGTCCTATCCGCCCTGTTCGTTGGGGGTTTGATTCGCCGCGCGACGCCGCCCGTGGTTGTGGATTTCGGAGTCGTTCGTCCCGGCGGGTTCCTTCCCACCTACGTCGGCCGACGGCGGTTTTGCCACGTCCGCAGACGTTCGAGCGCGCGAAGCCAACGAAAGAAATAGTGTACGGAACCGCACCGCCGCTGCAACCGGAACTGTCGCTCAGCGCCGGGTGTGCCGACGGCAGTAGGCGAATCGACGCTTCAGGCGGGGCCCTCTTTGTTAGCCGCCGCTTTCCTCAGCGGCGCGTCCTTGTTCTTTGGCGGCCGATGCAAGACGAACAACGGACGCGCCGCTGAGGAAAGCGGCGGCTAACAAGGAGGGGTTTTGCCTACTTGATGAGGCACACCCCTCAGCGCCACTCCTTCAATCTGAGCAGCCGTTCGCCGGCTTGGCGCAAGGTGTCGTCCTTCTTGGCGAACATGAACCGCACCTTGGTTCGGCCCAGTTCCTTCGGGGAATAGAAGCTGCTGCCCGGCACGCCCGCCACGCCGATTTCGGTCACCAGCTTCTGGACGAACGCGACGTCGTCCTGCACGCCCGCTTTTTCCAGGAACGGCGCGACGTCGGTCATGACGTAGTACGCACCTTCGGGGGCCGCGAACTCAAAGCCGGCTTCGCGCAAGTACGGCAAGAAGACGTCGCGCCGGCGAGTGTAGTCTTGCCGCAGTTTGTCGTAGTAGCCGCGCGGCAGTTGCAGCGCCGCCGCCCCGGCGATCTGCAGCGGGTGCGCCGCGCCCACCGTCAGGAAATCGTGCACCTTGCGGATGGCGTCGGTCGCCTCCGGCGGCGCGATGCACCAGCCGAGCCGCCACCCGGTGACGCTGTACGTCTTCGAGAGGCCGCTGATCGTCACCGTGCGCTCGGCCATGCCCGGTAGGCTGGCCATGCTGATGTGCGGCGCGTCGGTGTACAGAATGTGTTCATAGATTTCGTCGGTGAAGGCCCAGCAGTCGAACTCTTGGCAGAGCGCGGCGATCTGTTCCATTTCGCCGCGGGTGAAGACTTTGCCGGTGGGGTTGCCGGGCGAGTTGACGATGACGGCTTTCGTGCGCGAAGTGAACGCCGCCCGAAGTTCGTCGGGGTCGAAGGTGAAGTCCGGCGGCTTCAGATGCACCCATTTCATCGACGCCCCGGAGAGCAGGCCGTCGGGGCCGTAGTTCTCGTAAAAGGGCTGAAAGGCGACCACTTCGTCGCCGGGGTTCACCAGCGCCAGCATGGTGGCCATCATGCACTCGGTGGCGCCGCAACAGACGGTGACGTTGGCGTCGGCGTCGCAGTCGATGCCGTTGAACCACTTGGCCTTTTCGACGATCGCCTGCCGCAGCGCCGGGGCGCCCCAGGTGACGGCGTACTGGTTGAAGCCGTCGTGAACGGCCTTGCAAGCGGCGTCGCGCAGGATGACGGGGGCGTCGAAGTCGGGCATGCCCTGCGCCAGGTTGATCGCCCCGTGGCGGTTGGCCAACCGGGTGGTTTCACGGATGACCGACTGGGTGAAGTAAGAAACGCGGTCGGCGGGACGAATCATAGTTCGGCGGTCCAGTACGACGTTCAAGACGGCGGCAAGCGAGGAAACGATCCAACGCTTTCTACAAACCGGGCGCGGGACGGCCGAAAGGGAGCGATCTTTGAACAACCCGAGAATGGCGAACCGAACGAAACGGCCGCTCTGGGTGAACTGGCTTGTCACGCCTGATAAAGTGATGGAGACGGCGGTATTCGAGCCAGGCGGGACTGTCTTGCCGGTTTCGTTGAGTCAAGCAAGGTTCGGTCTCATGACGTTCCCAAAAGACTGGCCGAAGGACTGCCCGGCGATCAATACGCCCGACGCGGACGGCGAAGCGTTCCGCATCGTGAACGGCGATCCGGTGACGGCGGCGGACGTCTCTAGCCACCACGAAACGGGGAAACTGCCCAAAGCCGATCCTTGTCTACGGTGCGGGCTTTCCGTGTTCCGGGTGGTGGAAGACGCGCTGAACCAGCAGAATTTGCTTCCGAAGCTCGGCGGTAAGATCGCGAAAGCCATTCTGTCGCCTATTCACGGGAAGGCGTATCCGACCAGAGGCCAACAGCCGACGCACACGACTTGGTGGCCGTGCGAGGGGATCGACCGGGCCTCGCTTTTCGTTGTTGTTCGGGAAGTAGCATGATGTGGCACGTCAAAGGCAAGTCGGTTGAACCGCGACGATTCATGCCGTTCGAGCCGCTGCGCGTCCTGAACTACTACGACGGACCACGCATTTTCACCTTCAATGACGCCGACGAAGCCTTGTGCTTGGCCTGTTGGAGCGACGAAGACGAGTTTCACTCGCGATTTTTGGTGGTCGCCGTCACCGACCAGATCATCGCGGATCTTGAAGTCGGTCTGCTGTCAGTCGCCGAAGCGTTGACTCAGCCCAGGCTGTGGGTCGTTGATTGGGCGCCGGAAGGCTCCTTCGCCAAAGCCTGGCTCGTCGCGCGGAAGGATGTGCCTGCGGACGCCCAACCAAAGCCGCGCACGATGCTGCACCGGTCGCTCGACCCGATCCTGAGCCTGAGCCTCCGCGTCACTGGGGACGCGATCCGTCCGGGAGAGGTTCCTGGAAGCGTCATCAAAAACACCGTCGAAGGGGCGCAACGGGCGATCAAATGCCTAGCTGAGTACGAGATGGATCAACCTGCCCGCAGGGGGCGGGCGTCGCGCGCGCTTCAAAAACTCTACGATCTTCCGGTCCAGAAGACGCTCGCCGCGAGCTTCGAGGTCCAATTCCGTTCTCCTCTCAGCGAACCCGATCTTTTCATTGGCTTGGACGAAGGCGAAATTCGG
>JBOFFD010001137.1:0-4062 GCA_051648425.1 Planctomycetia bacterium | reverse complement strand
CCAACCGCTCGTACCGTCGGCTCGACTTCGCCGCCGCCGTGGCGAAGGCGCTGGGCCGCTCCCGCGACGAAATCCTGAACCCGCCCCCTCCGACCCCGATTTTGCCGCCGACCGCCGCCGCGACCACCCCGGTCGCCGAATCGACCACCGCCCCCGCGACCGATCCCGCGACCACCCCGGCCACGGATCCCGCCCTGGCGGTGGCGACCGATCCGACGACCACGCCGCCGTCCGTCCCCACGCCGCCGGCGACCGCCGCCGCCCCGCTCGACGCCGTCGCCCTCGACGCCTTGATGACCGACCCGCTGTGGGCTTCCGACCCGCTGAACGGCGTCTGGGCCGACGCCCTGACCTGAAAGCCGACGCCCTCCGTCAGAGCCCGAAGCGTGAGCGAAGGTCCGGACGGAGCGACGTGCCGCGACGAATCCGGATTCCTTTCAGAGCGTCGTTCCGTTCGGACCTTCGCTCACGCTTCGGGCTCTGAATGAACTTCTACGGGTTCTTCGTCGCGCGCCACGGCGGAATTAAGACTTGTCCCACCGGTCGAGGCCGGCGAGGGTTTCGATGAAGACGACGTCGGCCATGTTCAGGAAGAAGCCGGTGCCGACGACGCCCGGCAGAGCGCGAATTGCGGCGTCGAGGGCGGCCGGGTCGATCGGCGGCGCGAGCGCGCAGTCCAGGATGGTGTTGCCGTTGTCGGTGACGAACGGTTCGCCTTGGTCGTTCAGTCGCACCGTCGGCGTCAGACCGAGCGGCCGCAGCCGTCGCGCGACGAACCCGACCGCGAACGGCAGTACTTCCACCGGCAGTCGGCCGCGCGCCCCCAGCGCCGCCACCCGCTTTTCCTCGCCGACTAAGACGACGAACCGCTTGGCGGCGGCCGCCACCACGCGCTCGCGCACCAGGGCGCCGCCGTAGCCTTTAATCAGCCCGCCGTCCGGGGCGACTTCGTCGGCGCCGTCGACCGCCAGGTCGAGCGATTCGACTTCGTCGAGCGTTTTCAGCGGAATGCCCGCCTTCCGCGCGACGGCGGCGGTGGCCAGCGACGTCGGCACGCCGGCGACGTCGAACCCCGCCCGCACGCGCTCGCCCAGCGCTTCGACGAACACGGTCGCCGCCCGGCCCGACCCCAGCCCGACCACCGTTCCCGGCCGCACCATTTCCAACGCCGCCTCGGCCGCCCGTCGTCCCGTCACTGGTCGTCTCCTCGCATCGCCGGTCCGACGTTCTTCGCCGCTGGCCGTCCAGAAAATGTCCGCCGGGTGTTCTAGAGCGCCACGCCCCTCCCCGCTATTCCAGGCCCGCGTGCCACGAAACAAGGCCTCCTCGTTAGCCGCACCGGCTTGGACCGTTGACTTCCCTACAACGACGCCGCGGTCGGGCGCGGCCGACTGTTGGGAGGGGATCCGCCATGCTACGCATCGTCGACGGGCTGCTCGTCGCCGTCGGGTTGGTTTTGTTCTGGGCCGGGCCGCATCATTTGACGGGCGACGCCGGGCGGCGGTTCGACGCGCTGTCGCAGTGGGCGGCGACCGGTACGCCGTCGGCCGATCGGTATTCGATGATCGGGCCGGCGGCGGCGCTGCCGTTCGTCGCCTCGGCGCCGGACGCCGCGACGGCCCGCTGGTGGTGCGAGCGGACCAACGTGCTGGTCGCGGGCGTCGGCCTGTTGGCATTGGCGGCGGTGTTGCGACCGTCGGCGCCGGCGGGCGTCTTAGGGCCGTTCTTACTCCTCGTCTTATACGGTTCGATGCTGCCGCACCATTTGCAGGATTTCACGGGCGAGACGTTCTCGGCCTTCGCCGTCGGCGTGGGACTGGCCTGCATGGGCGGCCGGTGGGGGGCGCTCGGTTGGCTGCTGGCGGCCGTCGGGGCGGCGAACACGCCGGCGGCGGGGCCGGCGTTCGCGCTGGTCGCGCTCGTGGAGGTGGTGCGACGCCGGGAGTTGCGGTACCTGGCGGCGCCGGCGGTCGCGGTGGCGCTGGTGCTGGCGGAGAATTGGTGGCGGCGCGGCGGCCTGTTCGCCACCGGCTACGTCGACGACCACGGCTTCGCCAACGGCTTGCCCTTTTCCGGTCGGCCCGGCTTCAGCTACCCATTCCTGTTGGGACTGGCGTCGATCCTGTTCTCAGCGGGCAAGGGACTCGTCTTCTTCGCGCCGGGACTGTTCGCGCCGGCGACCGCCGACCTGGCCGTCGCGCCAGCCGCCGAAGCGTTGCGGCGGTGGCGGTGGTACGTCGCGGGGCTGGTGCTGGTGTACGCCTCCTGGTGGTCGTGGTACGGGGGTTGGTACTGGGGGCCGCGGTTCTTTCTGGTCGCCATGCTGCCGGCGGGGCTGGCGCTGGGGTCGCTGGCGGTGCGACCGCCGGAAAGCGTCGCCGGCCGGTTGGCGGTGTTGGGGGCGCTGACGCTGTCGGTGTGGGTGGGGGCGGCCGGGGCGCTGTTCGGCGACGCCGCCGACGACTTCGTCGCCAAACGGCACGGCGGCGCGTTCGTACCGGTGGAGTTTCTGTTCTGGTACGTGCCGGAGTACAGCGTGCTGGCGCTGCCGGCGTGGAACCCGCGGCCGCTGACGACGAGTTGGCAGTACGCCGCCGCGGCGCTGTTCGCGGCCGTTTACCTGCGGCTCGCGCTGCCGACGCTTTTTCGGTTGGCGGTCGACGCCGGCGCGGGAATCCGGTCGCTGGCGGCCGGGCCGTGGCGCTGGTGACGATGAGCCGGCGGTATGATGACATATCGTCGACAGTATAGTGTCGATCCGTCGTCGTAGCGTTGTTTCGCCCTTACAGGGCTTCGGCTGCTTCTCCGGACGCGATAAACCCTGGGCGTTGCCCAGGGCTGGTGGAGGGCCGCCCTTTCAGGGCTGGAATCGAGGCGGTTCGGGCGGTTGCTTACCGTTCGGGGTCGGCCGGGGCGATCGATTTGCACAAGCCGCGGAAGACCTTGCGGCCGGCGTCGGCTTCCTCTTCCACCGACTGCACCATCGCCAGCACCGTGCTCTTCGGCAGCCGCCAGGCGGCCAGCCAGCAGAACGAGACTTTGTCGATGCTGAAGAAAACCACCTCCGTACCGACGCCGCCGGCGGGCAGCGGATCCTCCAGGTCTTCCAGTTCCAGCCCCGGATGTTCGTCGCGCAGCGATTCCAACGATTCGTTCACCACGTCGTCGGGGTCGATCGCCGCGTCATAGACGCCGACGATGGCGAAGCTGGCCCCGTCGCTTTGCATCACGGCCAGGGCGCCGTCGTCGTCCTGCTTCAGTTCCGCCGGCCAGTCGGCCGGGTGCGCGAACGCCACCCCGGCCAGTCGCTTCTCCAGATATCCGCGTGGCGGCATCGCCCGTTCCTTCCCTGAGTCTCGGTCGCCAATCGTTCTCGCCGGTTGTTCGTCGACGCCCCATCGTAGGAGTTCAGGCAAGCGGCGGCGGCCGCCTCCTTCTTGTGGTGCGGGAGTCCCGCCTGCAGGAACTCTCGTCGCACCGACGGGACGCCGGTCGTGCAAGCGGGACGCCCGCACCACAAGTTGCACGTTGCCCCACGGGTCGAAGACCGGCTTGACCGGTCGGGGGGGGGTCGGTATGAGGTGGAGCGGAAAGACGCCGACGGGGGGCGGCTCCGCGCCTCCGGGCGCCCCCCGAAGAACGGCGTCCGGCGGGGGTTTTCGTGTCCGTGATCCGACCGACCCGACGAACCGCCGCCGCGTCGCCGGCGCCCGTCCTGCTTGCGACCGTCCTGCTCTTGACGGCGGGCGTCGGTTGCAGCAACGGCCCGGTGCACGTCCGCACCGTCCGCACCGACACCATCTTTCACAAGATGCGGCGGAACGTGCTGAACGCCGGCGCGGTCAGCGAATCGACCCAGCAACTGCTGCGACGGTACGACCTGGCGGCGCTGTACGACGACAAACCGTTGGACGCCCTGGCCGTCTTAGACCGGATGGTGCGCGAGCAGCCCGACCCCGACGCGGTGTTCGCGCTGGCCGAGCTGTGCTATCTGAGCGCCGGTGCTTTAGAGGTGAAGGCGCGCGCGTCGGCGATCAGTTTGTACTTCGGCACGGTCGCGTT
>JBOFFD010001136.1:0-4436 GCA_051648425.1 Planctomycetia bacterium | reverse complement strand
GTCGCCGAACTGGCCGCGGACGAGGCCGATCTGGTGGTACGAACCCTTTCCGGACCGATGCGTATCGGTCTGCGCGAATCCCATGCGTGTTCCTCCCGAACATGGACGACGTGGGACGGGCCGCTGCTGCGACGGCCCTCGGTCCCGGGCGCGGGCCGATCGGCCCGCCGCGTGCCAACGTTCAACGAAAGAGACCCCCGCGCAGCAAGCGGCGCCGACGGGGAAATGCGCGCGGAGCGGCAAGGGCGCTTTCGGCCGTTCGCGGGGGCGGCCGATGGAAGCAGGCGAATCGACCGTCCAACATTGATGGTTTGCAACCCCGGCCCAGTCCGCCCTCCCTAACGACGGCCCGCTCCGGTTGGAACTTCGGGGTCCACTTCACGTTGGCGCCCCCAATGCTCTCTCGTCGGCGAATCGACACAATACGTCGAAGATAAGGTCGTCTTGAAGATAGAGTTGGCGCTCGATCTCTTTGACACTTTCGTCCAACTCATTCATCGGCTGGTCTAGCGTTTCCTCGGCAAGGTCTTTGTCGAAAAGAGTCAGGCATTGATCCGTCTCGGGCAGAGGGTTCCCTTTCAAAACGATGTTCTGTCCATCTTGGAGAAGCTTCAACGCCTCGGATAGGCCCAACGTCGCCAGCGCGGAATGTGCATCACTGATGACGTCGCACTCGGTATTCTCGAAGTAGCCGACGAGACCGCTTCGAGGCACCGAGCCGCGGAAGTCGTTGGCCGCGAAGAATAACCGCTCGTCACTCGAAAGAGTTTCTTTCGTCGAATATTTCTTCGTGACGAGAAGGCCCCAGTAAACTGTGAACTCTTCGTCCGTCATTGTTGTTCCGCCTTACGATCAAGCTTACCGGCGTCTTAGCAACCATGGGATATGAAATAGCAAAATTTACGGCGTCGCGCCGCCTGGTTCAGCGGGCGTTTGGATGGTTCGGCGCGCCTTCAGCTCGGCGCGGCCCCTGGTACAGCTCGATCAGCTCGCGGCTAACCTTCGACGGCGGCCGCCGTCGCGGCTTCCAGCGTCTGCTTCGTCAGGCCGAGGCCGCGTTCCATGATCGCGGCGACGGTGACGGCGAGTTCCTCCGGCAGCAGGTCGGCGGTCCAGACTACCCGGCACTCGCGGTCGTCGCCGAAGACTTCCACGGAGGCGTTGTGGTGCTCGAACGGGCCGGCGACGACCGACCAGACCAACCGCCGGGTGGCGTCGTCGACGGCGATGATGCGCTCCCGCAGGACGAGGCCGTCGGCGAAGGTGACGACGCGGAACGCGCCGCCGTCTTCAAGCGTCGTGTCGGTCACCATACCGGGGGCCAACCGGGTGTGAATGGCCCCGACGTCCCGAACCGCGTCCCACGCGGCCGCCGCCGGCGCCGCAACGACAATCTCTTTCCGAATCGACGCCAAGTGAAACCCTCCTGCAGGTGCGTGGAAGCCGCGATCGGCCGTGGGCGTCGGCGTTCGTCACGAAGACAGGGTAGCCCGACCGGAGGAATCAGGCTTTCAGATTCTTGCTCGCTTCGCGAAGCATTCGACGGCTGACTTCGTTGCGCACGTTGGACGGGGTGCGGCCGAACTCGCGGCGGAAGGCGTCGGTGAAATGGCTGTGACTGGAAAAGCCCAGTTCGAGGGCGAGCGCGGCGAGATCGCTCGCGCCGTCGGCCAGCCTTTCGAGTGCAGCGCGCAGGCGCAACCGCGTGAGGTAGCGATGGACCGGTACGCCGGTACGCTCTCGGAAGAGGCGCGCCAAGTGAAAGGGCGACGCATGCACGGCGCGGGCGACGTCGTCGAGCGCGAGGCGCTCGCCCATGCGGCACGCCAAGTAAGACTTGGCCGCCTCGGCGCGATCCGAATGATCGGCAATCGTGCCGCGGCGGCGCCGTTGGGGCGGCGCGCCGTATCGCGCGAACGCGGCCGCTAAGACTTCGTCCATCAACCGAAGCGCCGTCTCGTCGGCCCACATCGGTTCAAGCGGTTGGGCGTCGCCCGCTTCCAGCCGCAAGAGTAGTTCGCGATGGAGCCAGAACACGCCGGCGTCGCACGGGCCGCCGGCGAACGGAAACGGCGGACCAGTGCGATCCGCGGAAGAGGGGTCGAATTCGCGAAGCATGTCATTCAGAACCGGCGGCGCGGGAGTAAAGATCGTGCCGCGATTCCCGAATTCGGTTGGATGACTAACCCGGTAGGTCGACCCCTCGGCGAAGAACACCGCCTGATTGACGTCGACGGTGAGCGACCGCCGCCCGACGTGCTTGCAAAAGACGCCGCGGCGCAACAGGACGATGTTGTGGCCGTCGACGGGAACCTCGGCCTTCGGGCCGCCGCGGCGGGCGGAACAGTTGTAGTCGCGCACGCTGACGATGGGACTTTCGTAGAGCGTGTGAAAGTTACGTTGGCGTTCGAGGTGAAGCGACAAACACACCTCTCTGTGAGCGCGTCCGCCGCGCGCCCCACCCTCGGACGACACATCATCTGATTCGGCGACTGCGGCTACCCTGGCGGGGACTGCCGGACGAGAGCCGCCCAGTCGCCACTCAAGCCGTACGAAAGCCGGAGGTAGTCCGCTCCGAACAGCCCCCGCACCAACTCGCTGTACGGCCCCAGCTCGCGGATGACCTCCGTGGCCCCGTCCGCGTCCAGCTCCGACACCTCACCCGTCCCGCGGTCGAGGGCCAGCCAGAACGCGTGGTTCCGGCCGACCGTCAGCCACCGACCGGCCCCTCCCGGCAGCCACTCGTGCGGCCCCGGCCCGGCGAGGTGGTCGGCCCCGAACAGGATGAAGTCGCCGGCATGAACGCCGTCCGCTACACGCAGGAACTCTGCGACCGGGGTGAGAACTGCGATGTCGTCCGGGACGGCCGAGCGGGGCTGGCCGACCCACCCAACCAGCGCTCCGCGGGGCGTCTCGGCGAGCGACGACCGTACCCACGCGATCCGGTGTCGCAACGCCTCGTCCACTTGGAGGCCCTCCTGCCGCCGAACGAACAAGCTCAGCAGCCCCGCCACTTAGAGCTGAACCCTCGGAACAAGCTATGAGGCGGGGTCTGCTGCAGCGCCTGGTTCGGCGTGCCTTTGCTACCCGTGACTTTGGGCGAGCCAATCCACGAAGCGGGTCCGGCCGAGGCGCGGGTTGTCGCCCGGCGTCAGAGATCGGTCGTCTACCGCTGCGCCGGAGTACAGCGCCTTGGGGTCGGCGACGACCGACCGCGCGTCCCCGGTCGCGCTCAGGAACTGCCGCACGAGGTCATCCTGACGGATCGGCTCGGGGCCAGCCAGATCGACCATATCGTTCAGCGGCTCGGCGAGGGCTGCGTCGGCCACGGCGACGGCGACATCGTCCGCCCCGATGGGCTGCATCAGAACCGGCGGGAGCCGAACAGACTGCCCTTCGGTCGCCGCCTGGGCAATGCCGCCTACGAACTCGAAGAACTGCGTGGCCCGCACGATCGTGTACGGGACCGGGGACGCCTTGATGAGGTTCTCCTGGGCAAACTTCGCGCGGAAGTAGCCACTGGCGAGCAAACGGTCGGTGCCGACAACCGACAGGGCCACATGATGGCCGACGCCCGCTGCGGCTTCCGCGGCCGACAGGTTGCGGCCTGAGGTCTCGAAGAAAGCCAGGACGGCGGCGTCCTCCCACGAGGGCGCGTTCGCAACATCGACGACCACCTGAGCGCCGGCGAGCGCCTGGGCCAGCCCCTCGCCGGTGACGGCATTGACGCCCGAGGAAGGCGACGCCGCGACCACCTCGTGGCCCCGCTGACGGAGGTTCGCCACGACTTTTTTCCCGATGAGTCCGCTTCCACCGATGACGACGATCTTCATAGCTTCCCTCCCCCCTGCGCCTTCTGCCGCCGAACGACCCCGCTCACCCGCACCGGCCGGCGAGGGGTGCGGGGGGTGAAATAAGACCGTCGGCGGCCGGTGTCGGGTGCAGCGCCCGGTTCGGCCGGGACGCCGACCGCCCCACAGTTCCGACTGCCCCACCGCCAACCCAATCCGACGCCGTACCGACTCACGGCCAAGTTACAAAACGGAAAATCCCGCGGCGACCCCGCCCTACGGCCGAACATTTAAGTCTGCCGCGTACAGGCGGCGTTCGATTTCATTGGTATAGCGGTGCGGCGGCGGGGCGTCTATTGCTCTTTCTTTGGAACTTGACGGACCGTAAACTTTTGCCTCCGGGCGGCGGATTCGCTACACCGCACTTCATCGCCGTCGCACTGCGAAAACGTTCTCGGAAGACGGTGCCATGGTTTCTCGACCCGTCAAAGCCGCGCCGCGGCCCGATCGGCCGTTGCTCGACCAAATCCGCGACGCCCTTCGTGAACGCCGGATGTCTTACCGCACCGAACAAGCCTACGTCCAGTGGGCGAAGCGGTTCATCCTCCACTTCGGCGATCGCTGTGCCGAAGACCTCGGCCCGGT
>JBOFFD010001135.1:0-2190 GCA_051648425.1 Planctomycetia bacterium | reverse complement strand
GTCCTTTTGGTGGCGATTGCATCAACGACGAAGGAATCGGACGCGCCGCCGAGGAAAGCGGCGGCTAACGAAGACGACCTCCCGGGTGGTTGATTCGCCTACTTCCATCGACCCACCCGCGAGCCGGCGATCTGGCCGCCGCGTTCGGCTTGACCCGACCGCCGCGACGCTTTATGCAGCGGCGAGGGGCGGTCGTCGCCGTGCGCCGCTGCTTGCGCCGGCCTCCTTCCGATCCAATCGAAGGGAGCCGTTCGACGAACGTCGCGGAACAGGTTCTGAAACCGAACGACGCCGGTCGGGGCGCGGGGCTGGTACTCGTCGCGGTGCTGCTTCTAGCAGCCCTGGCGGCGCGTCTGGCCGCCGCCGAGTATCTTCTGGCGCGCGGAACCTCTCTTCCCGACAGCGAACTGTACGTCGCCTACGCCGAGACGATCTGGACCGGCCGCCCTTTCTTTCTGGGCGGCGACGGCGCCAAACGCACCCCTGGCTACCCACTCTTCCTAACGCTCTGCTGGCTTCCCGCCGGCGGTCCCTCGCCCCGCGCCGTGCTTTGGGGGCAAGCAATCGTCGGAACGGCGACCTGCCTTGCCGTTTATCTGCTTGGCCGGCGGTTGGAGAACAGAAACTTCCCGGCGGGAACCGCCCCGTTCGCCGCCGCCGCGCTGGCGCTCGAACCGTACTCGATCGTGCTAGGCGGAATGCAACTATCGGAAACCGTCTGCACCGGCGCGTTGACGGCGGCGGCGTGGTCGGCCGTCGGTTGGAAAGAGCCGGTCGGCGTCCGTCGGTCGCTTTTCGCCGGCCTGTTCGCCGGCGCATCGGTCTTGGTGCGTCCCAGCGGCTTGCTGTTGGCCGGCGCCGTTTGGGGAGTCGCCCTGCTCTGTTCCTTGCGGGTGCGGATCGAAGATCGGCCGCACTGGTGGAAGGCGTTGGCGGCGGCGGGGCTGGGCTTCCTGGTCGTGATGGCGCCGTGGTGGATCCGCAACGCGGCGGTCTACGGCCGATGGGTGCCGACGACCCTGAACGTCGGCGAAAGCCTGTACGACGGCCTCGGTCCGCAAGCCCTTGGCGACAGCGAAATGACTTTCGCCGAAGTCCCGGCGGTTCGCGCGCTGCCGGAAGTCGACCGCGACGACCATTGGAAGCGGGCGGCGTGGTCGGCGGCGGCGGCCGACCCCTGGCGGGTACTTCGGCTGGCGGCGGTGAAAGCGGGCCGGTTCTGGTCGCCGTGGCCGAACGCGGGCCAAATGCGCTCGCCGGCGGTCGACTTGGCGACCACCACGGCCACCCTGGCGCTGTACGCCGGCGCCGTGGTTGGCGCGGCCGTCGCGTGGCGGCGGTCGCCAATGGTCGTGGTACTCTGTTTGGCGCCGGCGGTGTATTTCTGCCTGCTGCACATGGTCTTCGTCAGTTCGGTGCGGTATCGCGCGCCGGCGGCGCCCGCCCTCGCCCTGCTTGCGGGCGTCGGCGCGGCGACGGCGTTCGGCGCGGCGCTACATTGGTTCGGCTCGAAGCCCGTCGTCTCCAGGGGGTCGTGAACGATGCGTTGGGCGAAACGATTGGCGTCCACTTCTATCGCGTGCCTGCTCTTCGGCGCGGGGGCGGCCGGCTGGTACGCCTACTACCACTACACCGACGAAGCAACCGTCCGCGAACTGACGCTGAAGGCGTTGCGAAAGTCGTTTCCCAACGCCCAAGTTCAGATCGGCTCCGCCGAGGCGCAATTGTTCGGCGGCGTGTCGGTGCGGGGCGTGGTGCTGCGCACTCCCAACATCGCCGGCTCACCCGACGAAACCGTCCGCATTCCCTTGATGCAAATCTATCTCGACCGCGGCGAGATGCTGCAGGGCCGGTTCAAGGTCCGCAAGGCGATCCTTGAAAAGCCGGTCGTCCACATTCACCGCAACCGGTTGGGGACGTGGAACGTGCTAGGGCTGACGAAGCCGCCGGTGTTGCCGTTCAATCCAAGCATGATCGAGGCGCGCGACGGCCGCGTGCGCATCACGTCCGATGATCCGCGAGTGCCGGCGGCCGAACTGAAGGATGTAAGTTTCGACGTCGAAGTGGCGCCGCCGTCGACGGTCTTAGTCCGCGCGACCGGCCGGCATTCACTGTTTGAAGCGTTGCAACTGTCGATCGACGCCGACGCCGCCGCCAAGCGCGCTCAGATCGAACTGGCGACCGCCAAGC
>JBOFFD010001134.1:0-4983 GCA_051648425.1 Planctomycetia bacterium | reverse complement strand
GCCGACTCCGGCACGAACAGCCGCTCGAACAAACGGCGCGGCGAGTTCTCGGCCGGCAGGGGCGTGCCGTTGCGATCGAACGACAGCGTGTGCGAATGACCGGCGCCGCCGGTGCCCGACTGATCGGACAGTTGCAACGACGGGTAGCGGGTCGCCTTGGCCAGCGCGCCGGCCGCCACTTGGTCGAGCGACGTCGAGTTGGTGTAGTCGGCGCCGGGCCGGCTCTTAAGGTCGGCGCCGGTGAGCCACGTGTCGGCGCCGAAGTGGCCGCCGGGCGAATTCGGATGACCCAGACCGGAAACGACCGTGAATTCGTCGCGGACGTCTTTAAGAACCGAAAGCGTCGGCGACGGTGTATAGTTTTCGCCTGAGTCCTTCGGCACCCATTCGACGATGTTCACGCCGTTGGGCACATAGCAGCAAATCATGCGCGGGTGGGCGGCGGTCGACTGTTCCCACGGAGTGAACGTCGAAGGCGCCGCCCCGGCACGGGGCAGCATCGCGTCTAAGAGCGGCAGCGACACGCACGCGCCCAACCCGCGAAGCACTTGGCGGCGGTTCATCGTTCGGTGCATGTCGCATCCTTCCAGAAAGAGAGCTAAGATACATCGTCGAGCGACGGCCGTCGCTATCTTACATTCACTTTGAATGAAACGCTTCCGACGTCGTCGTGAATTCGACGAGCGACCGCAGGGTTCGGCGGTTTTGTTTCATGTGGTCGACGGCGGCCAATACCAACGGGCGGTCGGCGACGCCCAGTTCCCGGCCGAGGGCGTAGGTCAGGAGCTTTGTCGCCAGGCAGCGTAGGAAGTCGTCGCCGCGCTTTAAGACGGCGGATTGCAGGCCGGCGACGCCGTCGACCTTCGTGCCGTCGGGCAGCGTGGAAGTCGCGTCGACGGCCGGGTCGTCTCGTTCGACGCGGCCCTTGTAGCCGAATCCTTCCTTGTCGCGCCAAAGGCCGGCAGCGTCGTAGTTTTCCAGGGCGAAGCCGAACGGGTCGATGTGGCTGTGGCAGCGGGCGCACTGGGCGCGGGTGCGGTGGATTTCCAGCCGTTTGCGGACGGTGGCCTTGTCGATGCCGTCCACTTTGGCGGCAATCTCGCCGGCGTCGGCGACGGGTAGGCCGGGGTCGGCGCCCAGCAGGGTCTTCATAATCCAGACGCCTCGTTTGACGGGCGAGGTGCGGGTGCCGTTGGAGGTGGCCGTCAGAATGGACGCCTGGGTGGGGACGCCGCCACGCCGCACGCCCGCGGATACGTCGACGCGGTGGAACTGGTCGCCCTTGACGCCCGGAATACCGTAGGCGCGGGCGAGCCGTTCGTTGACGACCACGAAGTCGCTGCGGACGAGGTTGAAGACGTCGAGGTCGTGTCGCAACACCTCGGCGAAGAATTGCTGCGATTCGGCGACGATCGACGTTTCATAGTGGCGGTCGTAGGCGGGATACAAGTCTTCGGCGGGCGGATTGGCGCCGACTTGACCCAAGCCGAGCCACTGGCCGGCGAAACGATCGACGAAGGCGGCCGACCGCGCGTCGGCGAGCAGGCGGTTCGTTTGGCGCAGCAGTTCGGCGCGGCTTTTCAGTTTGCCGGCGTCGGCCAGGCGGTTAAGTTCGTCGTCGGGCGTGGTCGCCCAAAGGAAGTAAGACAGACGGGCCGCCCGTTCATGGTCGTTGAGCGGCCGAGGGCCGTCGGAAGATTCGTCCGTTCCCTCTTCGACCAGATATAAGAAGTGGGGCGAAGACAGGACGGCGATCAGCGGCAATTTGACGGCCTCTAAGAACGGCGATTCCTTACGGGCGCCGTCGAAGAGGGTCAGTTTGGCGTTGACTTCCTCGGGATTGATCGGGCGACGGTACGCCTTCCGCAGGAACCGGGCCAGCACCTCGCGGACGTACGTCCGTTCGTCGGTCTTCAGCAGCGGCGAGTCGAAAAGAATTCCGGCGTGGCTGGACGGCGGCCACGAATCGTACAGCGGACCTTCCAGCTCGAACCAGTCGACGAACAGCTCGGGACGGGCGAAATCGTCGCCCGTCTGACACCAGAAGTTCTCCACTATTCTCGGGATGTTGTAGACGTTGTCGAAACTAAGACCGGCGGACTCCGTCGTGAAGCGCACGCGGGTTTCGTAGACCTCCGGCTTTTCGACCGGCGCGGCGACGTCGAACTCGGCGACCGTCTGCGGCTGCGACCCCAACTGTCGCACCAACTTCACCCGCGGCGGGCCGTAGTCGTACATCGGGTCGGCGCGGAAATGTTCCAGGTCGCGCGTGTAGGATTCGTCGGCGTACTTCTTACCTTTCGGATTCTCGGCGTTTTCCTTGTCGCGCCGTTGGGCGAGATATTTTTCCGCCGCCGTCACCACTTCCTCACGACCCGGCACGCGGGCCGCCGCCCGCAGCCGAACGACGTAGTCGCCGTCGACGGGCGCCTTGAAGTTGCGGGCGTCGACCGATTTATCCCACGCTTCGGTGCGGACGCGGACGAAGTCGCCGACTTCCTTGTTGTTGCCGCCGTTGAGGATGGCGTCGGGGTTGGCGTCGTCGAGTTTGACGCGGCGGCTGTCGCCGGGGACGACCTTCGGGTCGAAACGCCAGCGGATCGTTTTCGGGCGGGGGCCGTCGACCAACGCGCGATCGAGAATCTTGCAGGCGGCGGCGGCGTACAGTTCGACGTGCAATGGCGAGACGGTAAGGGCGCGGGCGTTGTTGTCGAAGCCGCCGGCCGGCGGGTCGGCCGGGAAGCCCGAGGCGTCGAAGTCGACTCCCGTCAAGTCGCGGATCGTGTTTTCGTATTCGTCGCGCGTGAGTCGGCGCAGCACCGGAGCGGTGTCGCGGCGGGCCAAGTCCGCCCGCGCGGTCTCGGCGGCGATCCAGTCGACAAACGCCGCGACCGCGGCGTCGGCCGGCTGCTTTTTGCCTTCCGGCGGCATCGTGTGGCTGTTGAGGACGTTGACCACCTCGGCCCACTTCGCGCGGGTGGCCGGGTCGCGGAAATCGTTCGACAGGCCGTCGTCGGCGCGGAACGACCCTTTCGGCTTCACCGGCCCGTGACAGGCGATGCAGTGGGCGTCGAAGAAGGTGCGCGCGACGGCGCGGTAGCCGGCGTCGTCGGGTTTCCAATCGGCGACGGGCGATTCCGCCCAGGCGACTGCCGCCGCCAGCAGTGTAAGACCGACGACCGTCGCCGCACCACGCGCGTTCATCATAAAAGATCGTTTCCGTCTCGGAATCACAGATGAACCGGTGGCTCACTCGGACCGCCGTGCGCGATTGTTCTTAGACGCGACCGCCCGGCCGAAGGTTCCCCGGCCGAACGAAAGAAACAACTGACCGCCCCGACGGAAAGCACGTCTGATTGTACCGTCCGTGCGGGCGACGCCCACCCGCGGTCTGGGCCGAGTTCCATTGACGGCCCGCCGTCGGCGCGGGATGATCGATTAGCGTCGCGTCGTCCCCAACCCATCGTTCCATGCCGCGAAGAGACGGAGTTCAATCCGTGAACATCAATAAGGCGTTGAAGAAAGAATACGAAACCAAGAAGCTGAGCGAAGTGGCCGACTCGCCGCTCTCGGCGTTGGAAGGCGTTTCCGAAGGCGACGCCGAACATCTGAAAGCGGCGTTCAACGTAAAGACGGTGCGCGACCTCGCCACGCTGAAATACGTGCTGCGGGCGCAGGCGATCGTCCAGTTGGCCGACATGGAAGAGTAAGACGACGGATCAAGCACGTCCACTCAACGAGCCCGTACAAGGGAGGCGTCGTCGGACCCCGGAGCGCCAGGAATATCATTTCCCGCTCCCGTCCGCTTCGGAGTCCGGGCATTCAACGACGTTCGTCTGATACGCACTTCCCTCGACCGGCGCGAAAGCGTACCACGCTCGTCCGCGAGGCGACGGCAGCGGGTGCGACCAGTCGAAGAACTCCGCCCCCGCCTCAACGACTACCGTCAAACGCAGTTCAAGTTGCGGCGCCGGGGTCAGACCGCAGGCCGAAAGATTGCGGCGCAACCAGTCCCATCGTTTGCCTTCGTACAACGGCAGGTGACAACCCCACGTTGAACAGCAGAAGGCCGCCCCGGCGCGGAAGGTGAGCGTCAAATCGATCGTTGGCCCGTTCATGTGGGCGGACACGCCGTAGTCAGGCGCGCGTCGAACGGACGGTTCCCCCGGCACAGGCCCTCGGTTGCGGGCCAAGTACGCCGCGAAGACCGGTGTGACGTCTACCGTCGGCATCTCACCCCTTTTTCGCCGGCTTCTTCGAAGCGGGCTTCTTTGGTTTCTCTTCCTCCTCGTCGCCGAAGAGCATTTCGGACAGCGATAGTTTGATCGTGCCGTTTTCGCCTTGTTCCGCCAGCGTCTTCTGAATTCGCTTCGTCAGGTCGCTTTCCTTCTTCTTCAACTTCTTCTCGAAAAGTTCCCGAAAGCCGTCGCCCAGTTCCTGCACCAACGGACCTTCGATTCGGCCGACCCGCCGCACCGACAGGTCGAGCAGTTGCAGGTTCGACCGCGTCACCGTCGGCGACACCGCCAGCGTCCAGAACGGCCCCCAGCCGCTTTGTTCGATCTTCATGCGGCATTTCAGATCGAGTTGCGCCACGGCGTCGGCCTCGACGGACATCCGCATCAGATGGATGCCGTTGCTGTACTGAATCATCTCGGCCCGGCCGCGCACCTTCGCCCGCGCGCGCAGGTCGAAGTCGCTGCGGCCGGCGCCGTCGGTCTTATAGTTCAGAATCTCAAGGGTCAGATCGCGGGCCGGGTCTTCCATCCACAGCCGCCAGCGCTTCCAGAGGCCGTGGTTGACCGCCTTCTCCCGCTTGCGAATCCGCGTCTTGCCGTCCACCCGCTCGGTTTTGAAGCCGTCGAAGATGTGGACGACGTCGCCCCAGCCGTCGTCGTCTTCGACCGACGTCGGGGCGGCGACCAGTAAGATGCGCTTCGCGATTCCCGCGATCATCCGGGGGACGGCGGTTTCCATGTCGAC
>JBOFFD010001133.1:0-1684 GCA_051648425.1 Planctomycetia bacterium | reverse complement strand
TTGTTGGCCGCCAACGAGCCGCGCAGGTAGCGGACGTCGCGGGTCTCGGTCGGCACGACGCCGATGTCGTGCATCTGAATCGAGCCGTACGGGCAGCTTTCGGCGCAGGCGCCGCAGCCGATGCACCAGTTTTCGATCACCATCTGCTTGTTGTCGCCGCGGTGGATGGAACCGACCGGGCAATTGACCATGCAGACGGGGTTGAGGCAACTGCGGCAGGTGACGGGGGCCATGTACTTGCCGATGCGGGGGCCGTCGAGGAACAGCCGGGTCTTGCCGTCGGCGTGGGTGTTGACGCACGCCTGCACGCACTCGTCGCAGCGGGTGCAGCGGTCGAGGTCGATCAGCATGAGCTGCTGGCCCTGAATGAGGCCCATCGCCTCGAACTGGTCGGAAAGCAGAATCTGCCGGCTGTCCTGCCACGGCGGTTCCAGCAGCAGTTCCTGAACCTCCAACTTGCGCTTGGCGACCTGCTTCTCGAACTTCTGCTTGACGGCCGGGTTTTGGTCGATGACGCGGCGGAAGACGTCGGCGGGGATGCGGACGAGTTCGGCGTCGCCGGTGTCGGCGGTTTTGTCTTCGGGGTGGCCGTAGACGATGCAGGTGGCGGTGCGCGGGCGGTTCAGCATGAGGCCGATTTCGCCGATCGATTCGCCCTGCGACGAGTAGGTGACGACCGTGGGCGGACCGGGCATGCGCGACCGCTTGCCGAAGTGCGTCGGGAAGACGGTTTCCATGACGGCGCGGTTGAACTTGCGGACGTCTTGATCGGACCAGTCGCCGCGTTTGACGGGCAGGCCGTCGGCGACTTCCTTGACGGCGGGGTCGGCCGCCAACGGCTTCAGTTCGGGGGCGTCGGCGAACTTCGGTTCCTTGACGAGGTCGTTGAAGCCGTAGACGATTTCAAACCGGATCGCGGACGACACTTTGCCGGCGGCGGGGGCGTCGGCGAGCGCCTGCTTGGCCGCCTTGTTCAGCAGCGAAACGATCTTGGCCTGCTGGAGTTGGCTTTCCTTGGCCGCCACCTGGGCGGCGGCGTCGTCCTTGGCCTTCTGAAGCACCGCCTCCTTGTCGGGGGCTTTGTCGGCGGGCTTGGCGGCCGCCGGCTTGGCCGCGGGCTTCGCACCTTCGGCGGCGGCTGGCGCCGGCGCGGCTGGCGCGGCGGCCGGTTTGGCGTCGTCCGCCTGTCGCAGTTCCAGTTCCATCGTCGCCAGCTTCACGGCCGTCTGGCGCTTCAGTTCGTCGAGTTCCTTCTTCACGGCGTCGGGCGAAATCGCCGCCGCCGCCTTCAGCGCCGCGATGAGCGCGTTCCAGTCGACGACGTCGCTCACCGCCAAGAGCGAGGACACGTTCTTCATCACCTTCACGAGGCCGAGCCGAACGATGTACATGCTGTCGGAGCGGTCGTATTCGTCGCAGACGACGGAGCCGGTGGGGTAGGTGACGATCTGAGCGGCGTCGCGCAGTTCGGCGTACTGCGCATCGGTAAGATCGGCTAGGAAGGATAGTTTTCGCAAGTGGGTCTGAAAGAGGCTGGCCTTGTACTTCTTCTCGACTTCGCTGGCGTATTCCTTGTTCTTCGGCGACCGCATCTGATTGAAGATGTTGCGGAGGAATTCCAGCACGTAGCAGTCGCGCTGGGCGACGATGGTGGCCGACCGCGGCGACAACAGCAGGCAGCTCA
>JBOFFD010001132.1:0-4274 GCA_051648425.1 Planctomycetia bacterium | reverse complement strand
CGCTTCGCCCTCGATCGCGCCGTCGTCGCGGGCGAAGGTCGTTAGTCGGTAGCGGCCGTCGGCGTCGGTCACGCCGGCCGCCAGCCGCGGCGACTTGCCGTTGTGGAAGGCGACCTGCGCCCCCGCCACCGGCTTGCCGGCCTGCTTCACGACGCCCGTCACCGGGTGCAGCTTCGGCCGGTCCGCGAACTTCGCCTCGCAGCCGACGGTCGAACCGACGGCGGCCAGCCAGAAGGCCGCAGTCGCGGCGCGGCAGGAAAAACAGCGGGTCATTGGTTCTGGGTGCCCTCGCGGCGGTCGCCCATCTTGTCGAATTCCAACGCGCCGATGTTTTCACTGACGAAGGTGACCGCGCCGTCGCACATCAGGAAATTGGCGCCGCCGGCGTGCAGCGACTTGAAACCGACCGACGTGTGCCAGTTGTTCCACGAGTTGCAGTCCAACGTAGGGGTGCCGTCGTTGCCCGGCGCCTCGCGGAGGCAAGTCGGGAAGTTGATCGGAAAGGAAGTCGAAAGGAACCACGTGTGGGTGCGGTAATAGCCCAGCGCCTGCAGGTGGTCGTTGCAGCGAGACCGCACTTCGCCCAAGGCGATGGTCTTGGAAAGACCGTCGGAGATGTCGCCGAAGCCCGGCCCGTAGGACGAACGGCCGGAAATGCCGGAAATGTTGCGTGGGTCGATCGACTCGCCGGCCTGGGACGGTCCGTTCCCGAAGCGGTTGCCCGGATACAGCGTACACGAGTTGCCCTGCGATCCCGTTGCCTGGGCGCCCTGGCTGAAGCCGTAGTTGCTTTGCGCTCGGACCTTGCCGCCGCCGTCGATCGTCCGGCCCGGCCCCGAATTGTAGATGTCGGTCGGACAAACGTAGCCGGGCACGACGCGGGCGCCGAGCTCGAAGTCGTCTTCAAACTGCTGGTCGACGTCGAGATCGAAGTTGATTCGCTCGTACAAGGCCACTTGGTCCATGAACGGTAGCAGTTTGACGAGATGGCTGCCCTTGCGGTGGGTTCCCCCGGTCCAGGAGGGAAAGCCGCCTTCGGGCCACCCCGATCCGCCCGGCATCTGCTTGTAGGCGTCGTGATAGTTGTGGATGGCGATGCCGATCTGCTTCAAATTGTTGGTGCACTGGCTGCGGCGGGCTGCTTCGCGCGCTTGTTGGATGGCTGGCAGCAAAAGAGCGATCAAGACGCCGATGATGGCGATGACGACCAGCAGCTCGATGAGGGTGAAGCCTGCCGGGCGCATCCGTGAAAAACGGAGGCGTACCATGTTGGAGGAGTCCTTAGGATGTGGAAACTCTACGCAAAATGACAATGAAAAGATAATCAATCGTAACTGCGATTGCAAGGCCGCTTGCGTAAAAACGTCGCAGGGGGCAGCCTCGCAGGCCGGTCAATTCCGGCGTTTGCGTGCGGCCGCCGCAGCGGGGGCGTCGGAGGAAACTTCGAGAAAGAAGTTCCACCGAGCGGTTCATCTATTGTGAAAATGCGGTGCAGATCGGCAGTCAAGGAAAATGGAGCGAATGGGAAAAACGAGCGGGGCGGCCGGAGAAAAACGGTGGGAAAAGCGGCTGATGAAGTCAGAATAAGAAAACCCGTCCCAAAATCATGGGCCGGACGGTCAATCACTGCCTTTCAAGCCTACCTTGATTGCCCAGTCGGCTCATTGACTCGCTCCGAAGGGGCGAAGGGATAACGCCGACAGTTGGCGCTGCCGGCTTGCTTCATTTCACCGCATGAGCTCCTTTTCAGAAAAATCGCCTGGCAGCCGCAGGACCATCAACTGGCTTTCACTTTCTAAAAATCTTTGAGTCTAAGCCAGTCAAGTATAGAGCCTGGACTTGTGGTGTGCCAAGCGATGGTAATCGACGAACTAGGTTTAGACTGCGCCTTTTGGCCGATTGAGTCCAATCCAATGAATCCGGCCGCCTCATAGACCAGCCAGTCGCCACAACCGTTAAAATTCCACCCGCTCGTGTCGAAAATCGTGTTTTCACCACGTTCCGAACTGGCCACTGAATCTCTTTCTATCTGAACTCATGTATACTTCACTACTTCTGTTTCGGCCAGACAACCATCTCAACGGTCCGTTGATTTCACACAATCGAAACCGATGCCATCGGGCCAGACGGATGCCGTAAACCTCTCCCAATCAAATGCTTGTGCTGATACATGCTCTCAATTGCAATGAGGCGGTGTAAGTCGGCGAATCGAGAAGCGAAACGTGTGCGTATACGAAAAGGAGCGGTGCAACCCGAGAACATTGGAAGGTCGATCAGTAGCTTGCCGGTGCGACCCGGTCGACGTCCGCAGTTCGATCTGTTGGTCAGGCTTGATAAGCTAACCCGTCGGACGGATGCGGTGCATCCTGTCCGTCCCTAGTTTCATGAGAGGCTACCCATGAATTGGATGGACCGGATCAGCGTCGACCCGGCGGTGTGCCACGGAAAGGTCTGTATCAAGGGCACCCGGATCATGGTGACCGTCATACTCGACAACTTGGCGGACGGCCTTTCCGAAGACGCCATCCTGCGAAGCTACCCGACGTTAGTGTTGGATGATGTCCGTGCGGCCGTCCACTATGCTTCCGAACTGGCTTCGGGACGAGTGTTGACGCTTCCGGTTGCAAGTTGATGCGGTTCAAAACGGACGAAAACCTGCCGGCGGAGATCAGCGAACTGTTGAAGCAAGGCGGCCACGACGCGGTTCGGGTAGACGAACAAGGATTGGCCGGCGCGGATGATTCGGGCATTGCGGCGGTCTGCCAAGTCGAAAAGCGAGCGATCGTCACTCTCGACACTGATTTCATGGATGTGCGAAGATTTCCTCCAGAAAAGTATTCTGGAATAGTAGTTCTTCGTTTGCGGCGGCAGACGGTATTCGGCCTAGTCTCGATCACAAAGAGGTTGATACCACTTTTTGAAGTGGAGCCTCTGGAAGGGAGGCTTTGGATCATCGACGAAAATCGCGTCAGAATCCGCCCCGAAGATCCGTGAGCAGCTCCAGCCGTCTACAAGCTCCACGATGGATTTCATGTCGACGCAACGGCGTCTCTTGGATGAAAGCACCATCACGATCAGATTCTGTCATCGGCCCCCCCCGAAAACAATCGGTGGCACGTCACGGCGGCCAAAACGCAGCTTGACCAACCCTCAGTTTACCAACACCGCTTCGCGGGTTGCTTTTTGCAGCATCGCGCGGAACTCGCGTTCGTCGGCCATTTCCGGGGCGGCGGCCGCCAGTCGTTCTAAGACGCGCATTGCCAGCATCGGTCGCCCGGTGCGAAAGTATAACACGCCCAAGTCGCGCTGCTCGCCGGGGTCGTCGGGCAGCAATACGGAAAGCCGACATTGCACCGGCAGGCAGCGCGCCGGCGCTGCTTTCCAAAAGATCGACTTCAAGTTCCGCAGCATGCGCACCATGACGGCGCGGTCGGTCATCGGCGGGAAGTCTTTTTCCCGCAGCGCCACGGCGGCCGCCGTCCATTCCAACCGGGCGATGCACTGTTGCCACGTCAGCCGTCGGCCGCCGTGAAAGACGTCGATGTACACGCGCTCGCCGTGCTCCAGCGTCATACCGAGCATGAAGTGGCCGGGAAGATTGACGCCGTGCAGCTTCACGCCGGCCCGCTCGGCCAAGTGCCGGTACAAGACCGCCAGCGAGATGGGAATGCCGCGACGCCGTTCGACCACGCAGTGCAGGTAAGAGTTGGTCGGATCGTAATAGTCGTCGACGTCGCCCGCGAAGCCCAGCCAGTTGAAGAAATAGTCGTTGAGTCGGTCGAGAATCTCCAAGGGGGTCGCTTCGGCGTCGACGCCGGCGGCGAAATGGTAGGCAAGTCCGTCGATCTCGGCCAAGCGGCACGGGATGTTCATTGCGGGATGTTCGTCGGCGGCGAACTCCAGCGCGGCCGCGACGATGCTCGCCGGTTGGCCGTTCGCGATCGCGGAAAATGCCGTCATCGCTCTGCTCCTGAACCCGCACCGGGCGATCCCGCCGACTCCCCGGCTTGTTACGGCGGGTCCAACGTGGTCCATTCTACTCCATCGACGCCGATCCACAAAACAGGCTTTTCGACCCCGCCGCCTCGTCGCATCGACGTTCGTCGCAGGATTTTCGCCGCCGTCAGCGGTCGAGGGGGGTCCGACGAACGATCCCGAAATGGTTGGCCGTCGGCCGCAACCGCCCCGGCACCCCGTTGTGAATCGGCGTATTCAAGACCACCGGCGCCCCCCGTTCGTCGCGCGCCGCCACGGCCGACGACCCGCCGCCGTCC
>JBOFFD010001131.1:0-2563 GCA_051648425.1 Planctomycetia bacterium | reverse complement strand
TGGAAGAAGGGAGTTTTCGAGTGGCGGTGAACCTCCCCGAAAACGTGCTGATTACTCAGATGGACAAAGTCGCCAACTGGGTGCGCACGAACAGTCTGTGGCCGATGCCGTTCGCGACGGCCTGCTGCGGCATCGAACTAATGGCGACGGCGTCGTCACGGCACGACCTGGCCCGCTTCGGCGCCGAGGTGATGCGCTTCAGTCCGCGGCAGTGCGACCTGATGGTCGTCGCCGGCCGCGTCGCAATGAAGATGCTGCCGGTGCTGCAACGAATCTGGCTACAGATGCCCGAACCGAAATGGTGCATCTCGATGGGCGCGTGCGCCAGTTCCGGCGGCGTGTTCGACACCTACGCCGTGGTCCAGGGCGTCGACCGGTTCATTCCGGTCGACGTGTACGTGCCCGGCTGTCCGCCGCGCCCGGAACAACTCATCCGCGCCGTCCTCGACCTTCAGGACAAGATCCGTGAAACCGGAACCTTCGACGGCCGCGAGTTCGACGCCCGCACGACGCCGGAAGGCCCGGCCCCGTTCGACGACGCCGAAAAACTGCGAGCTTTCTACCGCGACGAGCCGCTGGTGCACTAAGACGCCGTCGCGTCCGAAAAGTGAATCGTAGGGTGGGCCTCCCGGTCCGCCCGAATTCCTAAGCCGAACGGTTCGTCGAAAAATAAGATCCGGTCTTAAGACCGGCCCGGTAAGAACCAGAAAACCTCCGTTGAAACGGATGCCGTCACGAATGGACTACGCCGCGGTCGTCGACGAAAAACTCGGAGCGAACGTCTGCACGACGTCGCAGTTCCGCGACAACGTTCGGCTGCACGTGCCGGCCGAGCATGTGTTCGCGGCGCTGGGCCATCTGAAGAGCCTGGGCTTTGACATGCTCATCGACCTGACGGCGGTCGACTATCTGTACTACCCGGAAGCGGCCGACCGCTTCGGCGTGATCTACTCGCTGGTTTCGACCGTCACCGGCGAACGCCTGTACGTGAAGACGGCTCTCAACGAACCGGTGCTGCATCTTAAGTCGGCGTTCGGCCTCTGGCCGGCCGCCAACTGGTTGGAACGCGAAGTGTACGACATGTACGGCATCATCTTCGACGACCACCCCGACTTCCGCCGGCTGCTGCTGCCTGACGAATTCACTGCTTTTCCTTTGCGGAAAGACTATCCGACGCAGGGGCGCGGCGAGCGCCACAACTTTCCGGTCGTCACCCGCGCTCAAAGCTGAAACACGAACGTCCGCGGATGTTCGACCCACCCCGGCCCAACCGCCGGGCGGTCGACCGCGGTTCAGGAGGCCCCCCGCCGATGCCGCTCGAACTGGTCGATGCGCCGACGACCGAAGCGTCGGACGCCGAATACCACTGGACCCTCAATTTCGGTCCGCAGCACCCGGCCACGCACACCACCCTGCGCCTCGTCCTCACCATCGACGGCGAAAAAGTGGTGAAGGCGGTCCCGCACATCGGGTATCTGCACAGCGGCTTCGAGAAGCTCGGCGAAGACCTGGATTTCAATCAGTACGTCACCATCGTCGACCGGATGAACTACATCTCGCCGATCGCCAATGAGATCGCGTGGCACCACGCGGTCGAAAAGCTGCTCGGCCTGCAACTGACTCCGCGCTGCGTCTACATCCGCACCATCTTCGCCGAACTGATGCGGCTGCACGACCACCTCTTGAACGTCGGCACCTGCGCCCTCGACCTCGGCGGCTTCACGGCGTTCCTTTACGCCTTCTATCAGCGGGAAAAGATCAACGACATCGCCGAGCACGCCTCGGGCCAGCGCTTCCACTCCAGCTACACGCGGGTCGGCGGCCTTCTGTACGACGTCGACGACGCCTGGATCGCCAAGGTCCGCGACTTCCTTCGCGGCTTCGGCAAAGCGTTCGCCGACGTGTCGCGGATGCTCAATAAGAACCGCATCTTCATCGAGCGGACCAAGGGGATCGGCGTCCTGTCGAAGGAAGACGCCATCGCGATGGGCGCCACCGGCCCGATCGCCCGCGCCAGCGGCGTGCTGCGCGACGTCCGCAAAGACGACCCCTATCTGGCGTACAAAGACCTCGACTTCCAAGTGGTGTGCGGCACCGCCGGCGACTGCTTCGCCCGCTACATGGTCCGCATGCAGGAGATGCTGGAAAGCATCAAGATCATCTCGCAGGCGATCGAAAACCTACCGTCCGGCCCGGTCATGGTCGACGTCAACGGCAAGGCCGTGCTGCCCGGCAAGCAGGCGGTGTATCGCAGCATCGAGGGGCTGATCCAACACTTCGAGCTGGTGATGCCGAACCGCGGCTACGAAACCCCGGTCGACGAATGCTACGGCGCCACCGAATCGCCGAACGGCGAACTCGGCTTCTACATCGTGGCCGACGGCGCCCAACGGGCGTACCGCGCCCGCACCCGGCCGCCGTCGCTGGTCCACTTCTCGATGTTCCCGCACCTGATGGAAGGGCACACCATCAGCGACGTCGTCGCGGTTTTGGGCAGCATCAACATCATTGCGGCGGAGCTCGACCGATGAGCGTGCTGACGGCAGACATGCGGGCGAAGATC
>JBOFFD010001130.1:0-4083 GCA_051648425.1 Planctomycetia bacterium | reverse complement strand
GAGGAATTCATGGAAGCCCTCCGCGGGCTTCCGGCGAAGGTCGCCGCGTACTTCGACCATCCGGAGGTGCAGTACACATGACACCGCTGACAGGCTGATGGCATCTTTCTGATGAAGTTATTTGCCGACGTAATAAGGTACTGAAGCGAGCTTTCGCATTGCCCACCGCCGGCTCTTCTCAATTTGATCCCACTTGCCATTGTCCCAGAAGAGATCCTGGTCACGGGTGTAATCTGGGTCGCCCCAGTAGATATCATTGCTCACGGCGCTCCCGTCTGCGTTATGCAGCGTGTATACCGCGCCAGTGTGTATCACTCCGATCGGTCTTCGAGGGCCGCCGCCGAGCCGCATTGTGTGCGTCCCGTAGGTAATCGCGTACGACCACAGTGCGCGCAGAAGGCTCAGATTGTCCAAAGCGTTTCCAACCCCCTCGAAGACCGTACGCCTCGAGCAAGACACCCTTACCAAACGGTAGCGGCTGTTCTCAAGGTGATCTTTGAAGTGATTTCGGTGCTGTGTGGATACCAGAATCGTCGGCAGAGGATATCGTGGATCGCGTTTTGCGATGGGGGATATTTCACAACCGCCGATGCGAACTCTTCGCGCCGGAAACTCCTTGATCGAAAGCGAAGTTACGAGAGTGTATTTGTTCGGTTTTTGCCGAAAAAATGCTGCCGCGTGCGAATCTGCGGATCTCAGCACTTCATTCGCATTGAGCGGCTTGCCGACCGCTTTCTTTGCGACATCTTCCATTGCTTTCCAGAGAATAGTCTTGGCATCGTGATGGTTCAATTCTCCGCCATCCGGATCTTGTATGACAAATGTTCTGAAGACTGCGTTGTTACCAGTCCACCAGCCCGTCCAGCTAATGCGGCCGTCTTCCTGAAGTGCCGAAGATTCGCCCAATTCTGCGAGCAAGTGCGTAGGGACGTGTTTTCCATCTCCTCGCTTTGCCGCTTTGCCCGTCGAATCGCGGAAGAAAACGTACTGTGCGACCATTCTCATCCTCCCTCAAAAAGACTTGACGCTACTTGCGAGCAACAGACAAAGAAGTGATCGAAAAAGTGCCGATCAGTACGGCCATCAGTCGTACAAGCCGTCGCTGGAAAGAGCCGAATCCGGGAGGGAAACGCCGCAATCTCGCGCCGCCGCGAGCAGCCCACGCTCCCAGTCGTCGGCGGGAATCGGCGGAGCGACCGGAATCAAATGTTGTTGGAGGATGTTGAGAACCAACTCTTCTGCGGTGACGCCCCGCTCACGAGCTTGCTCGGTCAGGGCCGACTCCAATCGGGGCGGTATCGCGAGGATCATTGCTTGCTCCAAGTCCAAATGGAGGGTCGATACCCGGCGGTCGCGTTTTACGCCAGCACGTCGTAGACGACGCGGCCGTGGACGTCGGTCAGGCGATAGTCGCGGCCGCCGAAGCGGTAGGTGAGGCGGGTGTGGTCTAGGCCCATGAGGTGTAAGATCGTGGCGTGGAAGTCGTGGACCTGCATCTTTCCTTCGACCGTCTTATAGCCGAATTCGTCGGTGGCGCCGTAGACGGTTCCGCCTTTCACCCCCGCGCCGGCCAGCCAGACGCTGAAGCCGTACTGGTTGTGGTCGCGGCCGTCCTCCCCTTGGCTGAACGGAGTGCGGCCGAACTCGGTACAGAATACGACTAAGACGTCGTCCCACAGACCGCGGCTTTTCAAGTCGCCAAGTAGGGCGGCGATCGGCCGGTCGACCATCTTCGCGTGCAGGTCGTGGTTGTTCTTCAGGCCGCCGTGAGCGTCCCACCGCGTGTCGTTCATGACGCGCGGAACCGTCACGGTCACGAACCGCACGCCGCGTTCCACTAGCCGGCGAGCCAGCAGGCATTGCCGGCCGTAGGTCCGCAAGTGCTCGTAGTCGTCGTCGAGGCCGTAGCGCTTGCGGGTGAGCGGGGTCTCGCCGGCGAGGTCGAGCAGGTCGGGGACGGCGGTCTGCAACTTGGCGGCCAGTTCGTAGTTCTTGATGCCCGATTCAACCGCGTCCGGGTGGCCCAGGCGGTCGGCGAAACCGCGGTCGAAAGCGGCGGCGACGGCCCGCTGGCGCGCCTGCCGACCGACGTCGGCTGGTTGCAGGTTCGGCACGGCGGGGTCGGCGCGGTCGAAGAGCGTGGGGCCGTGGGCGGCGGGCAGGAAGCCGCTCTTGTAGTTGTCGACGCCGCCGATCGGCAACAGGCCGCTGTTCAAGACGACGAACCCCGGCAGGTCGTCGGCTTCGCTGCCCAGGCCGTAACTGACCCACGCGCCGGCGCTGGGTCGGCCCATCTGGCCCCAACCGGTGTGCATCCAATAGTTGGCGGTGGCGTGGATCGGGCTTTCGTTGGTCATCGACCGCAGCACCGCCAAGTCGTCGGCGTGGTCGGCCAAGCAGGGGAACAGCTCGCTGATCCACAGGCCGGCGTCGCCGTGCTGCTTGGTCTTCCAAGGCGATTTCAGCACCGGGCCGCCGCTGTCGAATTGCGTCGCCTCGATCTTCATCGGGAACGGCTTACCGTGGAACTCGGCCAGCTTCGGCTTGGGGTCGAAGGTGTCCAGATGGCTGATGCCGCCGTCCATGTACAGCCAGATCACCCGTTTCGCCTTCGGCGTCGGTCCGACGGTGACCGGTTGCGAGCCGGCGGACAGCGAGGCGAACGCCAAACCGCCGACGCCGAGGCCGGCCTGTTGCAGAAACGCCCGTCGGCCGTCACGGAACATACAGGAACTCCTTCGCGTTGATGAGGGCGACGGCCAAATCTTCCCAGCCGCTTTCGCCGCCGTCGGCCGCTTGCAAGCCGGTGCGGGTCTCGTCGGCGGTGGGCGGACGGGCGAACGCTTCGTCGAACATTCGCGCCACCCGCGCTTCCGGCGTCGCCGCCGACTTCGTCCGCGCGGCCCAGGCCTGCGCCTGTTCACGGACGAACGGGTCGTTCAGCAACGTCAGCGCCTGCGTCGGGACGTTCGAGACGTCGCGTCGGCCGAAGGTGTTGAGCGCCGCCGGTTTGTCGAACACGTCCAGAAACGTACTGGGGAAGCTGCGTCGGGCGGCCAGGTACAGGCTGCGGCGGCGGTCGCCGTCGACGGGGCCGCTGGGCGGATAGTTGTTGCCGCTGTCGCTGCCGGTGCCGGCCAGCGCGTGCGGCACCGGAATCGGTTCGCCGCCCAGCCGGCGGTCCATCGCGCCGCCGACCGCCAAGATCGCGTCGCGCGCCGCCTCGGCTTCCAGGCGTCGCAACGGAAAGCGAGACAGCCACTGGTTGGCGGCGTCGGCTTCCGGCGGCGGACCGCCGGCGATGCGGTAGGCGCGGGCCGAGGCGACCTCGCGGATCAACGCTTTCACGTCCCACCGCAGGTCATGCGCGAAGCGGTGGGCTAGGTAGTCGAGCAGTTCCGGGTGGCTGGGTTTGTCGCCCAACAGGCCGAGGTTGTCGACCGTCGGCACGAGGCCCCGGCCGTACAGATGATGCCAGACGCGGTTGACGAAGACGCGGGCGGTGAGCGGGTTTTCGGGCGACGCCAGGGCGTCGGCCAGTTCGCGCCGGCCGCTGCCGGTGGGCGGGGTGGCGTGCGGTTCGGCGCCGGCCAGACGCAGATACCGCCGGGGTTCCTTCTCAACGCGCGGCTTGTTGGCGTCGCCGCGGGCGAAGACGGGCACGTCGGCGCCGTCGACGTCCTGCATCGCCAGGAAGCGTTCCGGCGGCGGTATCGCCGCCTCCAACGCGGCGGCGCGGCGGGCGAAATCGTGGGCGACCGGGGTCAGCGCCACCGGTGGCGGCGCGGGCGGTTCGTCGCCGTCGGTCGCCACCACCGCCCGCAGGCCGAATTGGCTCTTCGGCGTATCGACCGTGTGCAGAATGCGGTGCGCGCCGTCGACCTTGCCGGTGAAGATTTCGACGTGCGCCCGTTTCCCGCGCCACCGGCCGACCCAGAAACGTTCCCATTTCAGCGTGGCGCCGCCGATCGACTTTTTCAGTCCGTTGTAGATCGGGTCGCGGATGAGTTGATAGTTCGCCGCCACCACCTGGACGGTGGCGTCTTCGCCGGCGATCAGTACGTCGATGAATTCGCGGTTGAT
>JBOFFD010001129.1:0-1523 GCA_051648425.1 Planctomycetia bacterium | reverse complement strand
CTACAACGAGGCCCGGCTGCACCAGTCGTTGGGTTACCAGACCCCGGCCGAGGTGTACCGGGCGGGAAGGTCAAAAGAGCCGGCGAGCGAGTAGCTTAAACTCGTCGGTTTTTGGTCTCGACAATCGGGTCCACTATAGCGATCGCGCAACTCCCGAGCGATCCGCCGGGCTCCGTAGCGTCTTCGATGCTTCAGAAAGATCGCCGCGACGGTCGGCGCGAGTTCGTCGAGTTCGCGCCGACGCGGGCCGGGTTCGGCCGAGCGCCAGGCGTAGTAGGCCGAGCGTTGGACGCCGAGCGCGTCGCAGACGGCGGCTAGTGACACGGCATTGTCACCGACGATCGACGCGACGGCGGCGTAGACGTCGGTAACTCGTGCCGGCCGAAAATGGCCAACGCTTTTTTAAGACGTCGCGCTCGCGGGTGACGCGGAGGAGTTCGACTTCGAGTTGCCGGACCCGGTCGTCGAGGGCCGCGGCGAGGGGTCTTTGCAGTCGCGGGCGACGCTTTCTTGGCCATGACGGACTCCGTTGCTTCCGGCCATGTTAAGCATTCGGCTTGTCCGTCAAATCGTCAGCACCTCGGTCGACTTATATTCATGCCGACGTAACATGCCTGTCCCGACGATCTGATGTATTGTCGGCGTAGTTTAGAACAAACTATGGAACAGATGCTATGTTCCGGATTGCTTTCGTGAGTTTTCTGCCGCTCTGCGTTTCCATTGACGAGGATGTTGAATCCAAGAGCGCTGTATTGAATTGGTCGAGGCGTGCTGCCAGCGGTCCGGTCGTTGATTTCAAGGCGACGGCATGGCTTTAAATGCCAGAATGGAAGGAGCGTAAGTCGTTTCATATGAGCGGTGTAGCCGCCGACAAGAACAACTGGTTCATCAAGCTTACGGACACGGATGGGACATCAGCCGAGATTGTCTCGATGAGTGGGGGAGAGCATAACTTGTCTGGGAAAAATGGTCCATTTTAAGTCGGCAAATAACAATGACGTAAACATGACGGCGGCTTGTCGGCGGTGTCACGTGTACTGCACTTCCGGATGCCTGAAATACGACGCCACCTTCTCCGGCAGGCCGCTAAGAGCCTCCATGAACTCGTTCACTTTCCCGCGCAGTTCCGCCATCGTCGTCGGATAGCCGCTCTTGAACACGTTCGCCTTCAGATCCTGGTTGGCGCACTCCACCGGATTGACCTCCGGCGCGTGCGCCGGCAGGTGGAAGACTCTGACGCGGTCCGCTCGCGCCGCCAGCCATTCCCGCACCGGTCCAGAACGATGCGACGGATGACGGTCGACGATCAGGTACAATTTCTTCCGGGACTCGGCGGTCCACGCCTCCAGGAATTCGACGAACACCGCCCCCGTCATGTTCCGTGTGTATATTACGTCGGCAAATAACTTCATCAGAAAGATGCCATCAGCCTGTCAGCGGTGTCATGTGTACTGCACCTCCGGATGGTCGAAGTACGCGGCGACCTTCGCCGGAAGCCCGCGGAGGGCTTCCATGAATTCCTC
>JBOFFD010001128.1:0-4687 GCA_051648425.1 Planctomycetia bacterium | reverse complement strand
GCGTCGCCCTGCTCAGCCAGCCCGATTGGCGCTCCGCCGACCCCTGGCGGTGGTTTGGCCGGCCGCGCCTCTTCTTCGCCGTCAGTTCCGGCAACATGGATTCCATGATCAACCATTACACCGCCAACAAGAAGGTGCGGAACGACGACGCCTACTCGCCCGGCGGCCGGATCGGCCTTCGCCCCGACCGCGCCACGCTGCCTTACTGCCAGCGGGCGCGCGAAGCCTTCCCTGGGGTGCCGGTCGTCGCCGGCGGCGTCGAAGCCAGCCTGCGCCGCCTCGCCCACTACGACTACTGGAGCGACACCGTCCGTCGCTCCATCCTGCTTGACAGCAAGGCCGACCTCGTCGTCTACGGCATGGGCGAAGAATCGATCCTGGAAATCGCGGTCCGGCTGCGCGACGGCGGCTCCATTAAGGATCTGCGCGGGATGCGCGGCCTCGCCTACGCGCTGGGCGCCTCCGAAGCTCCGCCGACCGACGTTCTGACCCTGCCCAGCTTTGAAACGGTGAAAGGCGACAAACGCGCCTTCGCCGACGCCACCGCCGTCATTCACGCGGAAACCAATCCGTATAACGCCCGCCGCCTGGTGCAATACCACGACCGTCAGGCCGTCGTGCAGAATCCGCCGCGCTTCCCGATCAGTCAGTCGGCCATGGACCGCCTCTACGGCCTGCCTTACACCCGCCGCGCTCATCCTTCGTACAGCGAACCGATCCCCGCGTTCGAGATGATTAAAGACAGCGTCACCATCATGCGCGGCTGCTTCGGCGGCTGTACGTTCTGTTCCATCACCGCGCACCAAGGGCGCATCATTCAGTCGCGCAGCAAGGAAAACATCCTCGCGGAACTGAAGCAGAAGGGCGAAGACGACGAATTCAAGGGAGTGGTGAGCGACATCGGCGGCCCGACCGCGAACATGTACGAAATGCGCTGCACCAAGCCGGAAGTCGAAAAGGTCTGCCGGCGGCAATCGTGCGTCTTCCCCAAGGTGTGCAAGATGCTGGGGACCGACCACGGCCCGCTCGTCTCCTTGATGCGCGAAGCGCGGGTGGTCCCCGGCGTCGACAAGGTGCTGGTCGCCAGCGGCGTGCGCATGGACCTGGCCCGGTTGTCGCCGGACTACATCGACGAACTGGCCGCCCACCACGTCGGCGGCCTCTTGAAAGTCGCTCCCGAGGCGGTCGACCCCGGCGTCTTGGAACGGATGCGCAAGCCGCCGCAGTACACCTTCGAGGAATTCACCGATAAGTTCAAAGAATCCTCTAAGAAGGCCGGCCGCAAACAGTACCTGGTGCCGTACTTCATTTCGTCGCACCCCGGCAGCGATCTCAATGCGATGATCGACCTGGCCGTCTTTCTAAAACGGAACGGCTACAAGCCCGACCAGGTGCAGGACTTCATTCCGTCGCCGATGGACGTGGCCACCTCCATGTATTACACGGAAATGGACCCGTTCACGAAGAAGCCGGTGTACATCGCCAAGCAACTGAAGGATCGCAAAATGCAACGGGCGCTGTTGCAGTTCTTCAAGCCGGAAAACTGGTTCGAGGTGCGCGAAGCGCTGCTGAAAGCCGGCCGCGGCGACTTGATCGGCGGTTGCGAAGGCCTAATCCCGGCCAACCCGCCGAAGGAAGTGCTGGAAAAGCGACGGCGGGACGCCCAACGGGCGGTCGACGGCGACCACTACCACACGGTCGCCAACCCCGCCAAAGGCGAAGCGCCGGGCGAACGCGGCGCCAATCCCCCGAACCCAACGGGCTATCGGCCCGGGCGAAAAACAGCCGAGCGACGACAGGGAAAAAGAAAAGGCGGCGGCCCAAGTATGTAGGTTGGCGATCAAGTGGCGTTCCGATCGTATGACTTCAAAAGGTCTTGCGGCGAATCGACGTCATGGATATCGGATTGAGTCCCGGCGGGGTGGTTATTACGCCGGCATGGATGTAAGTAGGCTGTAGGTGCCAGCGGACACGGCGTGCGAGCCGTCGCGGTACTACTTACATCCATGCCGACGTAATAGGCCTCACGCTTCGTGTACATTTACAGACCGTTTGCAGTTCAGATTGTTTGAGAACAGGAATCCAACCTCACTCATACCGTTCGATCGACAGGCTTGAACACGCACGGGAGGGTGTTCGGAATTCATGGCCACGGCGGAGCAACTCAAGGCGCTGCTTCGGAGCTACGTCGATGAAGATGGGGATCAATTCCTCACCGTCTCGATGCAGATCGCGGCACAGGCTGCGCGGCGCGGCCAAGGGAAACTGGCCCAGGAACTTCGCGACCTGATCGATGAAGCGAAACGTCGATCCGTCCTGCCGTCGCCGGGCAAATCCATCCCCATTTCCCGCCCCGCCGGCGAACTCGCCGATCTAATTCACGCTAGTTTCCCCAAGACCCGACTCGTCGACATGGTCCTCGCCGATTCGGCGATCCAGTCGTTGGAACGAGTCTTGTTGGAATATCGTCAGCAAGAGAAGTTGCGGACTCACGGCATGTCGGCGCGACGCAAGCTGCTTCTCGTCGGCCCTCCGGGTTCCGGAAAGACCATGACGGCGGCGGCGCTCGCCGGCGAACTGAAACTGCCGTTGCTCGGCGTCCGGCTCGACGGCCTCATCACCAAGTTCATGGGCGAGACGGCCTCGAAACTGCGCCTCGTGTTCGACTCGATGATTCCGACGCGCGGCGTCTATCTGTTCGACGAATTCGACGCGATCGGCGGCGACCGAGGCCGGCGAAACGACGTCGGAGAAATGCGTCGCGTACTCAACTCGTTCTTGCAGTTTCTCGAAGCGGACGATTCCGACTCGCTGATCCTTGCGGCGACCAACCACCAGGAAATCCTCGACCCCGCGCTGTTTCGCCGTTTCGATGACGTCATACTCTACGGCTTGCCGGAAGCCGATCACGTCGGGCGGTTGGCGAGAAACCGCCTGAACATGTTTCACCTCGCCCATGTCCGATGGAATGAAGTCCGTACCGCCGCGATGGGCTTGAGTTGCGCCGAAGTCACAAGGGCTTGCAACGATGCGGCGAAGACGGCGGTGCTTCAAGATCTGAGTGACGTCTCGACCGAGCAACTGGTAAGTGCGCTCATGGAGAGATCGAGAATCACCTCGACGACCACCACGGACTAAGAACCACGATGACAACGAAACGCCTGCCCCACCTCGTCGTGGAAGGCTTCTTCACCAAGGATAAATATACGGCCGTTTCGAGGCCAGGGCCCAAATCCGATTTGCCAGCCCGCGATCGCTGCGCTCACGGCAATTCCGTCGTATCGCAACTCGAAAAAATACGCGGTGAAAATGAACAGAATCGCGGCAGCAGAACGACGGACGACGAGCCGGCCCCTATTTCCATCGAAGTGCGCGGCGAGCCGGGCTACTTTCTCAACCTTGATAGTCTGGAGAATAAAAAGAAAGGGATCGAGGTCGCCTGCGTTCGCACGGAAGGCGACGTCCAGATCGCTACGGTCCAGGTGCCCGAAGGCTCACTTACGCATTTTCTTAGAGTTATCGAAGAGTACATCAACGAGGACACGGAGGGTACCGACAAAACCCCGCCGAAACCCAAGCATCAAGACCTCATCGCCCGCGTGTCCGAACTTCGCCTTGCGTCGCTCCGGTCGTTTTGGACCGATGAGGAAAGCGAATTCCCCGCCCAGACGGAGATGATCTGGTGGGAAGTTTGGGTGCGAAAGCTGGGTGGCCGCAACATTTGGGATGTGTTCGCCCTGTCCGCGAGATCGGAACCTGTCGGCCTCGCTGTCGGCACGGATACCATCGAATTCCCGGATCGAACCGTCGGCCTCGTTTTCGGGACGGCGGAGCAACTGATGGCGTCCACCGATCTTCTCGACATGATCGGCGAAGTACGACGGGCGAAGGAGAACCCCGCCGATTTCATCGAGATGACGCCGCAGGATCAGGCCGAATGGGTGAAGAACTTCTTGCCAAAGATCGAGCCGCCCCCGGCCGACGCACCGGCCGTCTGCTTGCTCGATGGCGGGATCGTTGCAAACCCATTGATAGCGTCGGCTTTCTCACCGGACGACGCACACAGTTTCGACCCGAATTGGCCGAAAGCGGATTCGCCGGATAGTCCTTCGCGTGATAAACACGGCACGGAAATGGCCGGCATCGTTCTGTTCGGTACCGAGCTTGCGAATCTCCTTCAATCGAATGCCGGCTGCAAACTCACCCATCGCTTGGAATCGGCGCGGATCCTGCCTCCCCGGCCCAGTAAGAATGAGCGGCGCCTGTACGGCGCAATCACGTCGCAAACCATCAGCCGCGTCGAGATCGCCGCACCGCAAAGGAATCGCAACTTCTGCATGGCCGTCACTACGGATGGTAAGGACCGGGGCAAGCCGTCTTCCTGGTCGGGAGTGATCGATCAAATTTGCAGTGGCTTGATGGACGACAAACCCCGCCTCTTCTTCATCTCTGCGGGCAACACCGATCCGAACGAACGGCATCGTTGTCCCGATTCAAACGACACCGACAGTATTCAAGACCCGGCCCAAGCCTGGAACGCGATCACGGTCTATAGTGGACCCGATTGTCGAGACCAAAAACCGACGAGTTTAAGCTACTCGCTCGCCGGCTCTTTTGACCTTCCCGCCCGGTACACCTCGGCCGGGGTCTGGTAACCCAACGACTGGTGCAGCCGGGCCTCGTTGTA
>JBOFFD010001127.1:0-7062 GCA_051648425.1 Planctomycetia bacterium | reverse complement strand
GCGCGCGCACCGTCGGCAACGGGCCGCGCGACGGTTTTTGCAGCGTGTACGGGCCGGGGCCGTCGACGAACTGCCAATCGAGGTCGCGCTGCACGGTCGCCACGGGGAAAGCGAAACGGAACCCGCGCCGCGCCTTCGGAGTCAACACGTTTAGCTGGGCTTGGACGAAGCGCGCGGCGCCGTCGGCGAAACCGGCCCAGGGCAACACCAGTTCGGCGGGACGGTCGGCGCCGTCTAGGGAACGGTCTTCGGGAAGGGGCGGAGGTTCGGGGGTTGGCAGTTTGCCGGCGGCGTCGGGCGTCCAACGGGCGTCGTCGTTCATCCAGTCGGCGAACAGGAACGGTCGGCCGTCGAGCGGCGCCGCCTCCGGGGCGTCAAAGACCAGGCCGCGCACCAGAAGCGTGCGTCGGCCGTCTTCCTCGTGCGACGAGAAACGGGCGAACAGCCACGACCGGTCGTTTACGAGCGGCAGCCAACACCAGCCGACCTCTTTGGCGACCGCCTCCGCGCGCACCCGCAGCGCTTCCAACCGCCGGACGGCGTCGTCGAACAACGGGGCGGAGGCCGACGCGGCGACGATTTGGTAGCCGGTGCGGGCGCCGCCCGCGCGATGGCCGTACAGAAAGGCCGCGGGCATACGTCAGGCCTTTTTCGCTGGCTTTAGACGGATCGGCAACTGGTCGATCTTAGCCGCCAGGATGAAGTCGTTTTCCGACAACCCACCGACGGCGTGCGTCCAGATTTCCACCGCCACCAGGCGATACCGCTCAAGGTGCAGGTCGGGGTGGTGGTTTTCATCTTCGGCGACGACGGCGACCGCGTTGAAGAACTGCATCGCGGCGGTGAAATCGACCGCCGTCCATTCCTTGCGGATGCGGGTGGCGTCCGCGTTCAGCGTCCAACCGTCGAGCCGTTTCACTTGCTCTTCGGCGTCGCCGCGCGCGTATTTGGGAACGCCGCCCTCGCACGGCACGCACCGTTTTTGGACCAACACGCCGCAGCTCTGCGGTTCCATAAGAACACCCCTTTCGCGGGAGACGACTACTTTTGATGTAGCAAAACAGGTCGACGGCCGCGACGGTTGCGTTGTGGTGCGGTCTTCCCGGCTTGCTCGTCCCCGCGGCCCGGCTGATCCACTGGATCGAAATGACGAAATCGGGTATCCCCGTGACAATGAAGGATCGCGGCGGCGCGTCGTCGCCCGGCCGTGAGCAGAGCCGCGGCTGCGGATGGACCGTCCGATGCGTCGACCGAAGTACCCCAGTTCCCTGAACGGCAGCGTGAACATGACGCCGATGATCGACGTCATTTTCCTGCTCATCATCTTCTTTTTGTGCGTCAGCCAGAATCAGAAGGCCGAGATCGCGGAAACGGTCGAGCTGCCGTCGGCGAAAGCCGGGACGGCCGAAGCCGTCGAACCGACGCCGCCCCGCCGATTGATTTTGACCGTCCTGCCCGACGGCCGCTTGCGGTCGGGCGGCCGAACGATTCCCACCGCCGAACTGGCCGACTTGTTGAAGCGGGAAAAGGAACTCGCCAGGGCCGCGCCGGCGAAAGTGGCGAAACCCCTGGAAGTGTGGATTCGCGCCGACCGCGCCACTCCGTACCGCTTCGTCGAACCGGTGCTGCGGAACTGCGCGGCGGCCGGCGTTTGGAAGGCCGCCTTCAAAGTGACGCCCGACGACGGCGGCCGCACCGCGACGGAGGCCGCGCCGTGAAACGACCGAAAGCGTCCAACACCGGCGGCGGGTTCGTCAACCAGATGACCCCGATGATCGACGTCATCTTCCAGTTGCAGATCTTCTTCCTCTGCACCGCCGGCTTCACCGCCCCCGAGGCGTTGCTGCCGACCGAACTGCCCGCCGCCGGCGTCGCCGCCGCCAAACGGTCGGCCGAACCGCTCGACCTCGAAATCGTCCGCGTTCGGCTTCGCGGCGTCGGCGTGGCGCTGGAACGCCGGCTGAATGACCGCCCGCTGCCCGACCGCGCCTCGCTGGCCGCCGCCCTGGTGAAACTCGGGCGGGTCTCGACGGCGCTGCCCGTCGTGCTTGACGTCGGCCCCGAAGTCCTCTTGGAAGACCTGGTCGCCGTCTACGACGACTGCCTTTCCGCCGGTCTGTCGAAAATCAATTTCGCCGCCTTGAAGTCGGAACCGGCCGGCCGGGAGGATGCGCCGTGACCAACGGGCGGTCGGTCGTTGCAGTGCTGGCGCTGCTGGCGTGGCCGGCGGTCGCGCAAGAGGCGTCGCCGCCCAACATCCGCTTCGCGTCGGCCCTCGCCGAGCGCCGCTGGGACGGCCTTGCCGAAGGGTACATCCTGCGGCTTCTCGCCGATGGTGAGACGCCCGACGACCAACGCAGCTCGTTGGCCGGCGAACTTTCGGCGCTGCTGGCGCGACGGGCCGCCGTGGCCGACGACGACGCCGCCGCCGCGACGTGGGACCGGCTCGACGCCGTCCTGGGCGACGCGGTCGAGCAAAGCAAGGACGAAGGGTCGCGGTTCCGATTGCGGTTGCAGCGGGCGACGACCGTGCTGGCGCGCGGCCGGGTCGAGTGGGAACGGGCGTCGTTGCAATCGTTCGACGGTCGGCCGCCGGCCGAGGCGGCGACGGCGGCGGCCGCGCGGCTGCGTCAAGCCGCTGACAGTTTGAACGCGCTCGACGCCGATTTGGCGACGGCCGCCGGGCGCGGCAAACCGCGCGGTTCCGTCGGCGATCGGGCGAAGGCGGCCGAGGCGGCGGAGCTTCTCGCCGACGTCCGCCGTCGTCGCGCCGAAGCCGACGCCGCCTTCGCGGAGACCGTCGGCGACGACAGTCAGCAAGGGGTCGCCGCGCTGCGCCGGGCCGACGCCCTGCTGACGCCGCCGGCGGAACCGAACGGGAAGACGCCGATCGACCCCGACGACGCGCTGCGGTCGATCGAAATCCGCCGTCGGCTGGCCGACTTCGGCGGCGCGACCGATCGGCTCGACCGCCTCGCCGAAGCCGCCGGCGTCGACCCAACGATGGGCGTAGCGCCCGAACGACTCTTGACGGAGCGCGTCGAGCTGTTGCTGGCGCAAGAGAAGATTCTGGACGCCCTGGCGGCGCTGCACGCGGCCGGGACCGATCGGCCGGCGCCGCCCGAACGGCAGTACTTGTACGTCCGCGTGCTACTGGAGCAAGCGTCGCAGATGAAGGGCGACGCCGAGCGGGCGGCGAAGTTGCAGGCGGCCGCCTTCCGTGAGTTGCGTCGGCTGGAAGCGGTCGGCGGGCCGTGGTTGCGGCGCGGCGAGCAACTGCTCACTCGCTTCGCCGACGGCCTGGTCAGCGGCGAAGCGGCGGACCTGCAGCGGGTCGGCCGAACGTTCGCGCGGGGCGGTCAATGGAAAGAGGCGACCGTCGCCTACCGGCAAGCGGTCGACAAGGCGTGGACGGCCGATCGGACCGACGAGGCGGTGCTGCTGCTGGACGAAATCGGCCGGGGGTTGGCCGCGGCGGGCCGCTGGCGCGACGCCGCCGACCGCTACGCGGAGATCGTCGACCGCCGGCCGACGCACCCGCGGGCGGCCGACGCCTCGTGGCAGTCGGTGCAGGCGACCCGCCGAGCCTGGCAGACCGATCGACAGGCCGCGCTTCTTCCCCTCTTGGAAAAGCGCGTCGACGAGCATCTCGTCCGTCATCCCGCCGACGAAAACGCCTCGGCCGCCCGTCTGTTGTCCGGGTCGTTGCACAAGGCGGCCGGCCGTTACGGCGTCGCTTTGGAACGTCTGCGGGCGGTCCCCGCGACCGATCCACTGCACGCCGCCGCACTGCTGGAAACGGGCGCCGTCTTCGAGAAGGCCGCGACCGCGCCCGTCGCCGAACGTCCGTCGTTCGCCGCGTCGCCGTCCACCAAGTCGGCGACGCCCGCCGACGACGCCCCCGCCGACCAGTGGCTGGCGGCCGCCCGCGAGTATTTCGCCGAACTGGTCGTCGGCGACCTCGGTCGCGCGGCCGGCTTCGACGCCGCCCAAAAGGCGCAACTCTTGGTCCGCTACGCCGACCTGTTGACGCTGGAACCGCGACCGAACCCGACTGAGGCCGCAGCGTGGCTGGAACTGGCGGTGAGGGACGCGAACACCCCGGCGTCTTGGCGGTCGCAGGCGCGCCGGCGGTTGATTCTTCTGCTGTGCGAACGCGACGACTTCGAGTCGGCCGAGCCGCTGGCCGCCGCCCAGGCCGTCGCCGTCAAAAGCGAACCCGGTTCGGTCGGCGTCGCGGATCTCGCCGTCTTGCTGCAACGGCTGGGCGAATTGGGTCTTCGCAAAGCTCCCTTAATGCGGCCGTACCTCGCCCGCGTCTTGCAGCCGATGGCCGACGCCGTTCTGCAACGGGCCGATCGGCTGCCCACCGAACGACGCACCGCCGCCCTCACCGCCGCCGCCACGGCGCTGGCGTTCCACGGCGATCGCGCGTCGATCGATCAAGCCGTCGAACGGTTGCAGAAGCTGCGGCGCGAACACCCCAAGGACGCCGGCGTCGTCGAGGCCTTGGCGGCTGCCTACATGGTCGACCAACGGCACGACACCGCCGTCAAGCTCTGGCGGACGTTGCAGGCGGGCGTCCGCGCCGGCACGCCGGCGTGGTATCGCGCGAAGCTGAACACCATCGTCTGCCTAAGGGCCACCGGGCAGGTGCAACAGGCCCGCGAGACGCTGGAAGTCTTAGAGACGCTGCACCCCGATTTGGGCGGCCCGACGATGAAGCCGCGGTTCGACGAAGAAAAGAAACGCCTGACCGACCCCACCGGCTGATCGTTCCGCCGAACGCGGATTCGTCGCCGACGACCCCACAATCCGCCGGGCGATTGACAACGCCGCTGGCGTACGCTATGCTTTCAATTGAAACGATCTGCCCTGCCTCCTCAAAGAGACTTTCCGCGCGACGCCACCCCCCCGACAAGGAGCCTGCCATGCTCACCCTTTTGGGAAAGAAACAGCGATTCTGCGACGGCGTTTCGCGCCGCAGCTTCCTGGGAATCGGCGGCTTGGCGATGGGCGGTTCGGCGTTGGGCGGGTTCGGGCTGCCGCAAATCCTGCAGGCGCAGGAAGCCAGCGGCGGGTCGTCGCACAAGGCGGTCATCAACGTCTTCCTCGCCGGCGGTCCGCCCCACCTCGACATGTGGGACATGAAGCCCGACGCCCCGGCGGAAGTCCGCGGCGAAATGAAGCCGATCGCCACCAACGTCTCCGGCATCGACGTCTGCGAGTGCATGCCGCGCCTCGCCAAAATGGCCGACAAACTGGCGCTCATCCGCTCGATGGTCGGCTCGGAAGGCCACCACGACGGCTTCCAATGCTTCACCGGCCACACCCACCAATCGCTCAGCGCGCTCGGCGGCCGACCGGCCATGGGGTCGGCCTTGGCGAAGATCGCCGGCCCGGTCAACCCGGCGGTGCCGCCGTACGTCGGCCTCTCGCCTAGCACCGCCCACCAACCCTGGGGCGATCCCGGCAAACCGGGCTTCCTCGGCGCCTCGTACGCCCCGTTCCGACCGGACGGCCCCGGCCGGGCCAATCTCACCCTCAACGGCGTCACCCTCGACGAACTCGCCGACCGTAAAAAGCTGCTCGCCGGTTTCGACCAACTCCGCCGCGACGTCGACGCCACCGGCGCCATGCGCGGCATGGACGCCTTCACCGAACGGGCCTTGGGCGTGCTCACTTCCAGCCGCCTGCTCGACGCCCTCGACTTGACGAAGGAACACCCCCGCGTCCGCGAACGCTACGGCGACGGCAAGCCGTACAAGTTCCAGTACGACGGCGCCCCGACCGCCAACGACCACCTGCTGATGGCCCGCCGATTGGTGGAAGTCGGCGTCCGCTGCGTGACCATTTCCTTCGGTCGGTGGGACAGCCACGGCGACAACTTCGGTCTCGTCCGCGACCACCTGCCCAAGCTCGACCAGGCCGTCTCCGCGCTGATCGAAGACCTGGAAATCCGCGGCATGCTGAACGACGTTTCGGTGGTGGTCTGGGGCGAATTCGGCCGCACCCCTCGCATCAACCCCCAAGCCGGCCGCGACCACTGGCCGCAAGTCGGCTGCGCGATGCTCGCCGGCGGCGGCATCCGCGGCGGCCAGGTCGTCGGCGCCACCAACCGCCTCGGTGAATACGCCGTCGCCCGTCCGGTCACGTTCGAGGAAGTGTTCGCCACCCTCTATCACAACCTCGGAATCAACACCGACACGACCACGCTCGTCGACCCTGCCGGCCGACCGCAGTACCTCGTCGACGCCAAGCCGATGGCCGAGCTGATCTGAACGATGACCGACCTAGTCGTCGGCTCGCACAATCTTAAGAAACGCGACGAACTGGTCGACCTGCTGCGGTTGCCCGGTTTAGAGCTGAAAACCCTCGCCGAGTTCGGCGCCGTTCCCGAAGTCGAGGAAGACGGCGACACCTTCCAAGAGAACGCTCTGAAGAAGGCCGTCGGCTACGCGCGTCGGCTGCGCCGCTGGGTGCTGGCCGACGACAGCGGCCTGTGCGTCGACGCCTTGCACGGCGAACCGGGGGTCGACTCGGCCTATTTCGCCGGCCGACCGCGCGACGACGAACGCAACAACAACCTGCTCTTGGAACGGCTCGCCGGCGTCCCGCCCGACGCGCGGACGGCGTACTACGTCTGCGTGTTGACGATCGCCGACCCCGACGGCGTCGTCCGCGCGTCGGTGGAAGGCCGCTGTCACGGCCGCATCGCACAGGGCCGCGCCGGCGCCGGCGGCTTCGGCTACGATCCGCTCTTCCTCTTCGCCGACGGCGACCTCACCTTCGGCGAGCTGCCCGCCGCCGTCAAACGACAACACAGTCACCGCGCGAACGCCGTCGCCAAGCTAAGAACCGCGCTCGTGGACCTGCTGCCGTCGTTCGGCGACATGGATACGAATTCTTAGATGGCCGCCGCCTCAAGGCGCCGCGTCCGATCGGCCGCCGTCCGCGGCGCCGAATCCGTCGGTCGCGGCACGCAAACGTGCCGGCTACTGTCTATTCAGGTTTGGTGTAGCGATCCGTCTCATTTTAGCCGGGGTGGTCCGCCGCCCCGCG
>JBOFFD010001126.1:0-7135 GCA_051648425.1 Planctomycetia bacterium | reverse complement strand
TTCACGTCCTGCAACGTCTGATCGACCCGGCGGATCGAAATGACGAGCGCCCGCCGTTGGATTTCGAGGTTCTGTTCGAGCCGTTTGAGCTGCCGCAACTGACTGCGCAAGGAAAGCGTGGTGCGGTCGACGAACCCGATGTACCCCCGCCGCGCCCGCTGGTAGTCGATGAGCGATTCGCGGTAAAGGTTGCGCTCGCCCTTGCGGTTGAGCGGCGCGTCGACGACCAACCGGGCGCGCATCGTTCCGGTGGGGGCGCGAAACTTCACGGGGTTGTCGCCCAGCGTACTTACGTCGCCGTCGATCTGAATGTCGAGGTCCGATTCAAGTCGGTTGGCGTTGAAGGCGATGAGCCGCCACTGGTCGACGAGCGCCGCCCGCCGGTTCATCCAGTCGAGCCGATACTCGCGGGCGACCAGGAACGCTTCTTCGTCGCTGACGTCCACCGGGTCGACCGCCACCTTTTCAAGCCGAACGCGCGCCTGGGCCAGCACTAGTTCCTGAAGTTCGCCGGCCACGCGCCGCAGCAGGACGGTGAGGGCGCCCAGCGCCTCCTTCTCGCCGCCCGGCTTGATCTTGCCTTCAAGCCGTTCGATCTCCGGGGCGGTCTCGTCGAAGCGCTTTTTCAAGTCGGCGAAGTTCCGCTTAATCTGAACCAGGCCGTCGGCGTCCTCTTTGCGATCAGCCGTCTCATCGTTCGACGCGGACCGTTCTTTGACGGTCTTCGCCTGAGAATCGACTTCGGCTCCGAGTTCGGTCAACCGCTTTCGGCCGTCGGCCGCGATCCGTTTCAGCTCGTCGTACACCTCGCGCAACGCACCGACGGGCGGCGCTTCCGGCAGGTCGCCCAACGTCACCAGCAGTTGCGACGCCCGCAATTGTTGGTCGGCCAGGTCGCGTTCGATCAGCTCGAACGGCTTCAGGATCGCGTCGTCGACGTCCACTCCCAGCCACGGCGGCAAGTGGAGGTTCGTCACAAGATAGTTTTCGAGGTTGTCTTGAAAGGCGACCTGGGCGCGCAGCAGCGTCGCCCGCTCCGTCTCGATGTTCTGGCGGAACTCGTCGACCTGCACCAAATCGATCTGGCCGGCGTCGAACAGGGCTTCCAAGAGCGACAGCGTCAGCAACTGCGACGCCAGGCTGGCCTCGGTGTTGCGGATGGCTTGCAACCGTTGGACTAGACCGAAGAACCCGCCGACGATCCCCTCGCCGCCCCCCGCAAGCCCGGTGCCGGCGCCGGCCCCGCTGTTCCCCACGCCGCCGCCGGCGCCGCCCTGGCCGAACCCTTGCCCGGCCCCGACCCCACCGAAGCCGCCTTGCCCCGTGCCGGTGAAGCCCGACAAACCGGCCCCGCCTTGGAAGCCGCCGATCCGTTGCGGCCGGGTCTGCGCGCCGCCGCCGAACGCCAAGTCGCGGTAGAATTCCTGCCGATACTGCGCCTGCGACCGCAGGTTGGCCAGCAGGCTGCGTTCGGCGCGGGTGAGCTGTTCCAGCACCACGTCGCGGCCGCCGCGCCGCAACAACGGTTGCACCAAATTGAAGTTGATGAGCGACGCCGCGAAGTTGGTGTCTTCGCCGGAAAACTGCCAGACGAACGAATTGGCGAAGCCGATCAGCAGCTCGGCCCCGGCCGCGAAACGCCGCGTCGCACCGAAGCGGTTGTTGACCGCCAGACTGCTCGACGAATTGCCGGGGCCGTCCGGTCCGTCGCCCAGGTTGACGCCGTTGCCGCCCAGCCCGATGACGTTCCCCCCGCCGCCTCCACCACCACCGCCGCCGCCCTGGCCGACACGGTTCAATCCCGCCGACGGTTCGTTGCCTCGGGCGAGGAAGTCGACCCCCGTGCCGCCGAACAACTGGACGTCGAACCGGAACCGCTCGAACGCCACGTCGAGCGCGGCCAGATAGATTTCCTCGATGTTTTCCTGGTAGTCGCGGTTGTGCAGCCGACCGAGCGCCACCGCGCTGGGCAGGTCCAGCACCATCTTGCCTTCGGCCGACGTCTTGGTGTATGTCGGCAGCAGCAGATCCCATTTCGGGCTTTCGACGTCGGTGAGGACGCCGTCCTTGTACCACTTCTGGTAGCCGTGCATCTTATAGACGCATCGCATGTAGCGGGCCGAGGTCGGGTCGTCGGGAGGCGTCGGCGGGCGGTCGGGATTGTACGGGTCGAAGAACCGCGAGCGGGCGTCGGGGTAGACGTTGAAGCTCGGTTCCTGCCAGCGGGGGTTGCACGCCTTCTGATGAACCAAGTACGCAGCCTCGGCGTCGGCGCGTTCGCGGTAATAATGCCGCGTGCAGCCGGCCGCCCCCAACAGCGCCGCCGTCGGAGCGGCGCCCAGAAGCAGCATCGTCAACCACCGCCGCCAACGCCGTTCGACGCGACTCCGGGGGCGAAGGGCCGGCGGCGCGCCGTCGGTTTCGACGCGGCCTGGCGTCGTGGCGTCGTCTCGTCGTTTCACTGTGCGCCGACCTCCTGGGCGCGCCGGTGCGTCGCGCCTTATCGTCAAATTCGGCACTCCCGGCCGGCGTCTCTACAAAAGTCGTCCGGTTCTTCTGAAGTCGCCCGAACCGTCGCCGATTCCCAAGTCGACGCCGCGCCGCGGTTTCTCCAACTCGCCTTCTCCACCATGGGCCGTCAGTCATGACCCCCCGCGTCCGTCTTTCGCTGCGAAACCTCGGCAAGTTTCATCCCACCGCCGTCCGCGCCCTCGACGATGTTTCCCTCGACGTCCACGCCGGTGAAATCGTGACGGTCGTCGGTCCCTCCGGCGGCGGCAAGACGACGCTGCTGCGGCTGTGCGCCGGCCTCGACGCCCCCACCGCCGGTTCGATCAAGTTCGACGGGGTCGACGTATCCGACGCGCCGGCCCATCGGCGGTCGACGGCGCTGGTTTCCCAGACCCCCGGCCTCTGGCCGCAATGGACGGTCTTCGAGAACATCGCTTTCGGCGAACGCCGTCGTCGCGGCTTGACCACCGCCGGCTGCTGCCAAGCCTACGTCACCGGCGACCGCGCCGCCTTCCGTGAGAAGGAAAGGGAACTCGCCGCCGCCGTGCAAACGACGGCCGAGCGCTGGCGGGTCGCCGACTTGTTGCGACGCAAGCCGGGCCGGCTGTCGGGCGGCGAGAAGCAGCGGGTCGCGCTGGCGCGGGCGATGCTGCGGGCGGCCGACCTGTACCTTTTCGACGAACCGTTCGGCGCCCTGGACGAACCGGTCCGCCGCGAACTGCGCGACGAGCTGCGCCGCCGCTGGAAGGATGCCGCCCCCGACGCCGCGCTGCTGTTCGTCACGCACGACCAAGACGAGGCGTTGTCGCTCGGCGACCGCACCGCCGTGCTGCGGGCCGGCCGGATTGTGCAGACGGCCGCGCCCCGCGAACTGCTCGACCGCCCGCTCGACCGCTGGACCGCGACGTTCCTGGGGTCGCCGCCGATGCGCTTCCTCGACGGCGCCTTGCGGACGACCGCCGGCCGAACCACCTTCCACCCAACGCAAGACCCCGCCCGCAGCCAGCCGACGCGCTTCGCGTCAGTGGATATCGACGGTCCGGTCGCCGTCGGCGTGCGACCGACCGACGTCCTACTGGACGGCTCGCCAACCGACCCCAACGCCGGCTGGAGCCTAAACGGAACGGTGACGGCCGCGACCTGGGAAGCCGGCCGTTGGCTCGTCGCGGTCTCCACGCCCGCCGGCGTCCTGGCCGCCGCGACGCACCGCTCGCCCCCAACCGTCGGCGACGCCGTTCGGCTCTACCTACCGTTCGACCGCCTGCACTGGTTCGACGCCGAAACGGGCCGCCGCCTCGCCGCCGATTGAAGTCCCCCACGTTGGGACGGAAAAACCAAATGTGGGCCGGAACTCTGGTCCGCCCGTGTTGGGCGTTGGGATGAAACTCCTCTTCCGATCGTTGGGAAGGAAAGGACGTCCGACCCCACGCCGCTCCCAGGCGGACCGGAGTTCCACCCTACATTTGGGTCTTACGACCCGACGGAAATCGGAACGATTCGGTCGTCAGTGCTTGAAGTGGCGACGGCCGGCGAAGAGCATCGCCAGGCCGTGTTCGTCGCAGGCGGCGATTGAATCGGCGTCGCGCTTCGAGCCGCCCGGTTGCACGATCGCCGTCACGCCCGCCGGCGCCGCCGCGTCGATGTTGTCGCGGAACGGGAAGAAGGCGTCGGACGCCAACACCGACCCCTTCGCCCGCTCGCCCGCCTTGCCGAGCGCGATCTTGACCGAGTCGACTCGGCTCATCTGCCCGGCCCCGACCCCCACCACCACGCCGTCTTTCGCCAGCACGATGGCGTTGCTTTTGACATGCTTGCAGATCGTCCAGGCGAACGCCAAGTCGGCCGACTCCGCCTCCGTCGGCGTCCGCCGGGTCGCGACGGTCGCCTCGGCGAAACCGTTCGGCCCGCGGTCGGCCGCCTGCACCAAGAGGCCGCCGTCGATGGAACGCAGTTCCCACGACGTCCGCCGGGCGTCTTCGCCGACGGTCAGGTCGCCGACGGCCAAGAGCCGCACGCTGTTCTTCCACGTCGGCTTGGTGGTGAGGATCGTCACGGCATCCGGCTCGAACGACGGCGCCACGATCGCTTCGACGAATCGGCCCGGCTCGGCCAGCGCCTCGGCGGTGGCGACGTCGACCGGGCGGTTGAATCCCAGGACGGAACCGAACGCGCTCAATGGGTCGGCGTCCCACGCCTTCGTGAAGGCGGCCGAGATCGTGTCGGCGACCGCCGCGCCGCACGGGTTGTTGTGCTTGACGACGATCACCGCCGGCCGATCGAACTCGCGGGCCATGTTCAGCGCGGCGTCGAGGTCGAGCAGATTGTTGTACGACAGTTCTTTGCCGTGCAGCGGCTCGGCATGGGCGACCGCCGCCGCCGGCCAGCCGTCGACCGTGTACACCGCCGCCGACTGCTGCGGGTTCTCGCCGTAGCGCAGCGTCCGCTTCCGGCGGAACATCGTCCGCAGGACGGGCGGAAACTCGAGGTCGGCGGACTTATCTTCCGCCGAATCCCCGGCGACGACCATTGCGAAATAGGCGGAAATCGCGGCGTCGTAGGCGGCGGTGCGCGCGAAGGCGGCGGCCGCCAGTCGGCGCCGGGTTTCGTACGAAAGGCTGCCGCCGCTGCGGTCCAGTTCCGCTAGCACGGCGTCGTACTGCGACGGATCGGTGACCACCGCGACGTGCGCGTGGTTCTTCGCGCCGCCGCGGATCAAACTCGGCCCGCCGATGTCGATCTGCTCGACGGCCTCTTCAAACGCGACGTCGGCCTGGGCGACGGTCGCCTCGAACGGATACAGGTTGACGACCACCAAGTCGATCGGCGGGATGCCGTGGGCGGCGGCGGCGGCGACGTGCCGTTCTTCGTCGCGGCGGAAGAGCAGCCCGCCGTGGATCTTCGGGTGCAGCGTCTTCACCCGGCCGTCCATCATTTCGGGGAAGCCGGTGTACGCGCCCACTTCCACCACCGTCAAGCCGGCGTCGCCCAGCGCCCGCCGGGTGCCGCCGGTCGACAGCAGTTCGACGCCGTGCCGCGCCAGGCCGGCCGCGAACGCCGTCAGGCCGCTTTTGTCGCTCACCGAAAGAATCGCGCGCCGCACGGGGTGGTCGGTCGTCGGGCCGGACATTGGTCGTTCCCACTGGATTTGAAGAAGCGTCGAACGTGAAATCAGACTGTCGATACGTCCGTCTTAGGAATTGAAAGCGCCGCGACCGCCAGCGCCGACCAGCCGACGAGGTACGCGACCCCGCCGATGGGCGTCACCGCCCCTAAAACCTTCACGCCCGAAAACGCCAAGGCGTACAAGCTGCCCGAAAAGACGAGCGTCCCCGCGAAAAAGCCCCAGCAGGCGACGGCCAAGGCCGGTCGGCGGACCCCCGGCCGTTGCGACCCGACGACCGCCGCCACGGCCAACGCCAGCGAGTGGTACATCTGATACCGCACGCCGATCTCGAAGACTTCCAGCATCCGCGGTTCCAAATAATCTTTGAGCGAATGGGCGCCGAAGGCTCCCAGCGCCACGCCGACGCCGCCCATGACGGCGGCGGTCGCCAGCCAGCGTTTTGCGGATCTTTCGGGTGTTGGGTCGGGCATGGTCGCGTCCTTCAAAGTTTGGTGCATTGTCGCAAACCGTCGACGGTTGGCAACGCGGCCGATCGTCCTACGGCTTCCCCGTCGCAAGGGGGTTGCAAGACCGGTGGACGAGTCTTACACCAATTTTTCAACCCCGACCCCTCGTCGGACCGAGCAACGGCAGGAGACCGCACGCCATGGACTTGATGAGCACCCTCGAAGGTTCCCTCTTGGCCGACTTCTTCCCCAAGGGGTGGGATCTGGCGAAAATCGACCGTTGTTGCAGCCAGCCGCCGGCAAGCATCGGCGAACGGCAGCCGCATTGGAACCCGGGGTTCGCGCCGGTCTCCTGCCCGAACGTGGCCGACTTCGACGTCATGCTGGGCCACGAAATCGCGCTGACGTTCAAGCGCTACCGCGACCACGGCCAGAAGGTGGTGGCGATCTTCCCCGTCGGGCCGATGGGCATGTACAAGTGGGCGGTCTACTTCCTCAAGGAATGGAACGTCTCGTGCGACCACGTCCACGGCTTCAACATGGACGAATGGAGCGACGCGACCGGCGCCACACTGCCGGCGACCAACCCCGGCGCCTTTCAGAACGCCATGCAGAACGCCTGGTACGGACCGCTCGGCGCCCTCACCGTCCCGGAAAAGCAACGGCACTTCGCCACGAAAGACACCCTGCCGAACTACCCGCACCTCATCGGCGAACTGAAAGCCGTCGGCGCGAAGATGGTGGTGATCTACGGCATCGGCCGGGTGTTTCACATCGCGTTCTGGGAACCGCACTTCGCGGCCGAGTTCGGCAGTGAAGCCGAGTGGAAGGCGCAGACGCACCGCCTGGGCGCGAAGCTGCATCCGCTGACGATCGAGCAGAACGCCGTCACCAGTTTCAAAAGCCGTACGACGTTGGTGCCGGCCTTCGCCAACACCATCGGCCCGGGCACGTTCTTAAAGGCCGACTACTGCATCGGCGGGGCCGACGGCGTGTTGGGCCGCGGCATGATGTGGCAGGGCCTGTCGCTTTGGACGACGCTGCGCTACGGCGC
>JBOFFD010001125.1:0-3875 GCA_051648425.1 Planctomycetia bacterium | reverse complement strand
CGACGGTGGGTTTCGGAACGAAGGAACAGGAATCCCTTGCTCGCGCGGCGGGCTATGAGGCGGATGGAGGTAAGATGCGGTTTCAATTCGACGGCCAGCAGGCGTATCAACTGAAGGCGATCGAAGCGGTCGCGGACCTTTTGCGCGGCCAGCCGTTCGCCGCGCCCGACTTCGGCCGTTTTGAACTGAACCGCATGTTCAGCCCGATCGCCAACCGACTCGACCTTGACGACGGCAAACTTCTCTCCAACCTGCACGCCGTGCAACGGCGGTTCGGCCTCGCCGAAGACGCCGCGTTGCAAACCATCGAACAGACGATTCCCACGGCCGGCGGCCTGCAAACCATCCGCTTCCCCAACTTTTCCGTCGAGATGGAGACCGGCACGGGGAAGACCTACGTCTATCTTAGAACCGCTTTGGAACTGCACCGGCGGTACGGGCTGCGCAAGTTCATCGTCGTCGTGCCGTCGGTGGCGGTGCGGGAAGGCGTCTTAAAGACGCTGAAAATCACGTACGACCACTTACGCGCGGTGTATGACAACGTCCCCTACCGCTCCACTACTTACGACTCGAAGAGCATCACCAAGGTAAGACAGTTCGCCCAGGGCAGCGACGTTGAAATCCTGGTCATGACGATCGACTCGTTCAACAAGGACGACAACGTCATCCGTCAAAGCACCGACCGGCTGCAAGGGGCGACGCCGTTGTTTCTGGTGCAGTCGGCCCGGCCGGTGTTGATCCTCGATGAGCCGCAGAACATGGAGAGTGAAGGGCGCATCAAGGCGCTGGCGTCGCTCCATCCGCTTTTCGCGCTGCGGTACAGCGCGACGCACCGCAACCCGTACAATCTCGTGTACCGTCTGACGCCGTTCGACGCCTACCGCCAAGGACTGGTGAAACGAATCGAAGTCGACTCCGTCCGCAAGGAAGACGACTACAACCAGGTCTTTCTTCGGCTCGACGAAGTCCGCAGCGATAAGAAGACGGTGCAGGCGAAGATCGCCGTCCACCAACGAATGGCCGACGGCCGGATCAAGGAAAAGACGTTCCTGTTCAAGACCGGCGACAAACTGAAGACGAAGACCGACCGACCGGAATACGAATCGTTCGAGATCGACGAAATCCACTACGGCGACAAGTACGTTCGGTTCCGCAACGGCGTCGAAATCCGCCTTGGTCAGACGACGGGCGCCGACCAACTGGAGTTATTCCGTCAGCAAATCCGCCGCACGGTGGAAACGCACTTTCAGAAACAGAAAAAGTTGAAGGCGGCGGGCGTCAAGGTGTTGTCGCTCTTCTTCATCGACCGGGTGGAAAACTACACCGGCGCGCCGCCCCCCGGACGCGGCGCGGTCGGCGACCGCATCGACGGCCTCTATCCCGGCGTGGTGCGTGAACTGTTCGACGAAGCGTTCGACGACTTGAAGAGCCGTTATCCGGAGTTCGCCGATAAGACGGCCGAATCGGTCCGCCGCGCCTACTTTGCCCAAAAGAAGAAGGCCGGCGTGGTGGAACTGCTGGATTCGACCGGCCAAAGCAAGGAAGACCGCGACGCCTACGACCTCATCCTGCGAGACAAAGAACGGCTGTTGTCGCTGCGCGAGCCGGTGGCGTTCATCTTCTCGCACAGCGCGTTGCGCGAAGGATGGGACAATCCGAACGTCTCGCAAATCTGCACGCTGAATCAGACGGTTTCGGAAGTGAAGAAGCGGCAGGAAGTCGGCCGAGGGATGCGCCTGGTCGTCGATCAATCGGGCGTTCGGCTCGCCGATCCGAAACTGAATCTCTTGACGGTGATCGCCAATGAAAGCTACGAACAGTTCGTCGACGGCTTGCAGAAGGAAATGGTGGAAGAGTTCGGCGAAGCGGGCGCGCCGCCGAAGCCGGTGAACGCGCGGGCGAAGAAGACGGCCGTCCGCAAGCCGCTCGAAGAGCTGCCGGCGGCGTTCGACGAGTTGTGGCGCCGAATCAAGTATAAGACGCGCTATCAAGTGACGATCGACGCGCCGAAGTTGATCGCCGACGTGGTGAAGGCGCTCGACAAGGTGACGATCGAACCGCCGCGCATCGTCAGTCAGACGGCCGACGTGGAAGTCGCCGACGACGAAGACAGAATCGACTACCGCGTCGGCGGGAAGCGGATTCTCGCCCGCCTGGTGGGCCGCCACCCAATACCGAACGTCGTGGCGATGATCGAAGACTTGATCGCCCACGTCACGCCCCCGGTGAAACTCACCCGCCGGACGATTGCCGCCGTCGTGACGGGCGTCAAGGAACGGCGGGCGGCCCTGGAAAACCCGCAGGAATTCGCCTCGCAGGCGGCCCGCGTCCTTCGTGAGGAAGTGATTCGGCAACTGGTCGACGGCATCAAGTATGAAAAGGACGGCACTTGGTACGACATGACCGAATGGGTGGACGCGGAAGAGACGGTTTCCGATCGGCTCGTCGCCGTCGACAATTCGATCTACGACCAAATCGTCGTGCAGTCGGAGACGGAGCGGAAGTTCGCCGAGAAACTGAAGAAGCGGAAGGACGTGAAGCTGTTCGTCAAACTGCCGGCGTGGTTCAAGGTGGCGACGCCGGTCGGACAGTACAACCCCGACTGGGCGCTGGTGATGGAGACGCCCGACGACGATGAAACGTTGTTGTACTTGGTCCGCGAGACGAAGAGTACGACGGCCGAGGACGAATTGCGCGGCACGGAGAACCAAAAGAACCTGTGCGGCGGCCGGCATTTCAACGGCGCGCTGAAGGTGGACTACCGCGTCGTGACGAGCGTCGACGATCTTCCCCTCGGCGGAAAGAAGCCCGAATGAGACAAAAAGAGGCGCATAAAAAAGAGGACGGATGAAACATCGACGAGACGCAATTCTGAAGACGCCGTTGGGAACCGCCTGACGAGTGTGGTCGTCGAAACGATCGGTGCATTTCCCTGATGATTTCGGGCGAATCCGCGACGGAGAGGGCGCGATGGGCGGGCTTGGCAGCGGCGGCCGGGGGCGGACGAGTGGCAAGCCGACGACCGACGATCATCACTCGCTCGACGTGCGACCGACGGACGGCGATCCTGTACAGCGGGCCGGTCTTTCAGTGTCGGAAGTGTCTGGGGCTGGTCTACGCAAGCCAGGGGAAGACGCCGTCGACCGCGCCTCGCGGCGGCTGCGGAAGGCGGCGGCCGCGCTCGACTGGCGCAACCTCTTCTTCGAGCCGCCGGGAGAGAAACCCAAGGGGATGCACCTGCGAACCTACCTGCGCCGATTGCAGCGGTTCGACGCGGCGCTCAAATCGAGTTCGACCGCGTTCGGCGACTGGTCGGCCGCGACGCGCCGACGGATCGAAACAGCGTCCGACCCGAACCACCGCCGAAGTCGCCGATGACCCGGCCCGTCCCCCCCCGGCCCAGGTTCTTCCCGCCCCGCCCCCACCCCCGTGGCTCGCCGCATCGCACCGCGGCTTTGCATCCGCGAGCCGAAAACCGGGCTTCCGCATGAGTCGACGCCCTGAATCGCACGCGGGCGCGGCGGGCGGGTAGAGGCGTCATTTCCTGCAAGCTGGGCGTCGGTCTATCGAATCGGTTTCGCCGGTGATTCGGCCGAAGCTGTCTTATTCGACGTGGTTGGCGACGGTCGTCGTGTTGGTGGCGTCGTTGTAAGAGAGGAGGTCGCGGACGGAGCCGAGGTGGTCGGCGAGGGTCCAGAGGACGTCGGCCGTGCCGCCGGGGGTGGCGTCGACGGTCTCTATAGTGGACCCGATTGTCGAGACCAAAAACCGACGAGTTTAAGCTACTCGCTCGCCGGCTCTTTTGACCTTCCCGCCCGGTACACCTCGGCCGGGGTCTGGTAACCCAACGACTGGTGCAGCCGGGCCTCGTTGTA
>JBOFFD010001124.1:0-2580 GCA_051648425.1 Planctomycetia bacterium | reverse complement strand
TCATGGCGTACGAGAATCGGCGTTACGACTACATCATCTGCGCCGGCGTGCTGCTCGTGGCGTTCTTCCTGGCGTCGTTCGAGGAATCCGGTTCCGACCTCTGGCTGCGGCTGGCGTCGGGGTATCAGATCGCCGCCGGCGGTCCCGGCGCCCCGGCGACCGACACCCTCACCTACACCGTCGCCGGCCGACCGTGGGTCAATCCGTCGTGGGCGTTCGATTGGTCGATCGCGCAGCTTTGGGGCAGGTTCGGCGGTGGGACGCTCGTCGCCGTCAAGGCGCTGGTGGTCGTGTTAGCGCCGCTACTGCTCTTGACGATCCGGTACAAAGGGCCGACGCTTTGGTGGACGGCTGTCTGCACGCTGGCGGCGGCCGTCGCGTTCAGTCCTTGGCTTTTGGTCGCGCCCGAGGTCGTTTCGCTGGTCTTCACGGCGCTCTTGCTGCTGATCTGGTTCACCGCGCGACACTCCCCCGGGCGCTTCGCGGTCGTCTACCTGGCGGTGCCGTTGGCCGCCGTCTGGGCCAACTTCGACCTCGCCTACGTACTGGTCGCCGCCTTCCTGCTCGTCGTCGCCATTGGCGAAGCGGTGCAGGTCTTGCTGCCGGCCTCGCTCAACTTCGAAGACCGTCACTTGACCCCGACCCAGGTGTTGATGACCGCCCTCACCGGCCTGTTGGCCTGGTTCGCCGGTTGCGCCACGCCGTACGGCTTCGCCACGGTGAGTCTGCCGATCGAATGGATCCGCGACGTCCTGCCGTACGTCTCGCCGTACGAGCGCCGCATGGCCGGTTGGGTCGGCCTTGAACTCTCCATGGTCGCGCAGCTCGTGCTCCGCGGGCAGTCGCCGTGGTATCTCATGGCGTGGGGCGGCCTTGGCGCCGCCGCCGCCTTTTCGTTCGTCCTAAACGCCCGCCACTTCAACGTCGCCCGCCTGCTTTTGGTCGGAGCGGCGGTGCTTCTTCCGTGCTACGCCGCGATCCTTCTGGGGCCGTCGTCGTTGGTGCTGGCGTACGTGCTTTCGCTCAACGGCCAGGAATTTTTCCTTCGGGCGTTCGGAACCGTAACCCGCATCGACCGCGGCTGGATCCTTTGGTCGCAGGCGGGCCGGGCGCTCACCATCGTCGCGCTGTTCGTAAGCATGCTGGGGGCGTTCACCGGCCGAATCCAAGACATGATCGGCCGGTTCGGCTACGGCGTGCAAGAGGAACGGTACATGCCGGCGGCCGCCGACTGGCTGGCCACGACCTACCAAGACCCGAAGGGTCTTAAGGGACGCGGCTTCGCGTTCGTCAATCGCGCCGCCAACTACCTCACCTTCTGGATGCCCGAAGACAGCCCCGGTCGACACCACTTCTACGACAGCCGCTGGCACCTCTTTCCCAAGGAAGTCCGGCAGGAATTCTCGGCCGCCCGCACGGCGCTGCTCAACCGCAAACCGGAAATCTGGAAGCCGATCTTCGCCAAGTACGACGTCACGCACATCATCATCGACCCGCGCGACGCCAGCATCTTCGACGCGCTCTTGGGAATGCGCGACGAACCAACGCTGTCGCAGGTGTACGTCGACAACGACGCCGTGGTGTTCGGCCTGACCGACGCCGCTAAAGACAAAGAGGCCGTCGCCGCCCTGGCCATCCAACCGAACAAGCAGGTGTTTCGGACGAAGCAGGTTCCGCCGGACGAGACCGCCCGGTTCGTCGCCGCTCCGAACTACCTCGACTCGGTGTGGCGCGCCCGCGACGTGACGCCGTCGGGGTTGACGGCCGGTCGGCTGTTGCTCGCGGGCGTCGGCACGAAGAACGAACTGGGCGGCTTGTATCTGGCCATGCGCAGCCTCCGCAAGGCGGTCGCGGAAAACCCGGACAACTCCAACGCGTATTTGGCGCTGGGGGTCGCCTATGAAGAGCTGTACCGCCGCGAAATCCAACCGCTGATCGAAGCCGACGCCAAACTGCGCGCCGAGTACGAAGCGAAGCTGAAAGCCGCCGCCCCACCCGCGAAGGACGCCCCGGCGAAGGACGCCGCCTTCGTGAAATCGGCCGACCCGACGGCCCCCGCCGGCGCGGCCGAATCCGCGTCCGCCGGACCGGCGCCGATCCCGTTGCCGCCGTCGTCGACCACGCTGCCGCTGCGCCACCATCAGATGATGGCCGCCTTCCAAAGCGCGGTCGTCGCCGACCCGGCCAACTTCAACGCCCACATGAAGATGTACGAGGTCTGCCGGAACAACCAGTACCTCGACGCCGCGGTCTTTCATTTGAAGCAAGCGATCGACTTGGCCCCCCTAGCGGCGCGGGCGGCGCTGCGCGACCAGTTCTACACGCAGTTGGAACTCCAGGTTCAAACGTTGACCGCCGACTTCGATCGGCAAGTGGCCCAGTCCGAGGCGCAGTTGAAGAAGGCCGGCATGGACACCGACCGCCCGCTCGACCGCGCCGATTTCGCGTTCCGAATGGGCCTGCCGCTGCGGGCGGTGCAGGAACTGGAAGCGATCTCGGCGGTGTCGCCGCAAATGATGGCGACCGCTCCGTTCGCCGGCCGCTTGTACCTGCTGCTGGGCCAACCGGAAAAAGCCGCCG
>JBOFFD010001123.1:0-2674 GCA_051648425.1 Planctomycetia bacterium | reverse complement strand
CGTCTTCGTACGAGAGATCGATGGAACGCAGGAGGCTTCGGTTGACCATAAAGTGTTGGGTTGCCGTTTCGCCGTCGCCCGGAAAGGGTCGACGAGGGGTGGGAGGGAAGGCCGGGGCCGATCGCGTCGACGGGTTCGGTGGGTCCGGCCGGCGGGAGGTCCGCGGCGGAGGCCGAAGGTCGGCGGGGCGGCTTCCGTTAGTCCGTCCATAGACTGCCAAGCGGCCGACGACCTGGAAACAACATATTTCCAGTCCATTCGCCGGCGCTGTCGCGGCTGGAAAAACACCCGGCCGAACGGTGTTCGGCCGCGAGTTTTCTTGCTGCGATCCTTTCACTATATCGAATGCGAGCTAAAATCGGAAGAGACGTTCCCGCGCAGCCGTTCCATTTGCGACAGACCGATTCGCCGGTACGGAGAGCGGATTTCCCGCACGGAATCCGCCAATCCGTTCGTTTTGTCCGGCCGTCGTTCAGCCGGCCGCCGCCGTTCGACGAAGGCGGCGCGGCCCGGTACTGCTTGATGTCGCGGCCGTCGCGTGGTATTGTGGAAATTGGGAGTCTCGGACCCCGAAGTTGGATCGGCGCCGATCTGGTCCCGCGTCCGGTGGCTTGGTTCGCCTCCTTTCGCGTCGGCGCCGCTTCGCGATGGTTGACGAGGACAACGTGGATGTCGACTCCGTTCCCTGTTTGCAGCGTGTTCGTCGAGGGCGAGCTTGAAGCCCAGCGGCACAAATGGATCGAGAGCGAGCGCGCCAACCGCGACCTCGGCTCTTCGGCCATCCGCCAATGGGTCAAGGACCATTGGTGGGGCTACCTTCGCGCCCGCTGGATCGAACACCTCCACGGCACCCGCTTCTGGAAGGAACTCGATCGCGGCGACTTCGGTCTGCTGCAGCGCGAATTCCACGAAAGCCCCCTTCTCATGGACCGCATCCTCGACCGCATCAAGGAAGGCCAAGAGAACCTCGACATCATTCAGTGGGCCTTGGATTGGACCCTGCCCATCGACGACGTGATCGAAATCCTGGAAGCCCTCGACATCAACAGCCGCCGGCTCGCTTGCCAGTTCGTCGAGTCGCTCTAAGCGCCGCGCCACCCAACGCCCGCGCCCCAACGCCCGCGCCCCAACGCCCACCTCCCCTCCCACGGCGTTCCGCCGGCCCTCTCGCTTCGACCGTTCCATTTCGGCCTCTTTCGTTCGTTTTTCCTCGGTTCTCTTTTCTTTCCGCTCGCGATATGCGAGGATAGGGCGGTTCGGTGATATCGCGACCTACAAGTCGACGGCCGACCGTCAAGCGGACCCGCTTCCAGGCGCGTCCAAGGATCCATGAAACTGTCGCTGCGTTGGAAGCTGTTGGTGTTGATCGGCGCGCCGCTGGTGGCGTGCTACGGCAGCATGCTTGCCGTCCACTACTACAGCAGCCGCGCCCAGGCCCTCGAAGGGATGCGGGGGCGGCTGGAACAGCTCACCAAGCACCACGCCGCCCGCTTCGACGGCGAGTTCTCGACCATCGCGCAGGTCGCCCGCACCACGGCGGCCGCCGTCGGTTCGCAGAACGCCGTCGACGCCGACCAACTTTACCGACTGCTGAAGCGGAACGTCGACCAGAACCCGCGCGTCTTCGGCGCCGGCGTCGCCTTCGACCCCGGCGACCCCAGCCAGCACGAGCGCCCGTTCGCCCCCTACGTCTGCCGCGACCCCGAACTCGGCCACCGCGCCGTCGACCTCGCCCGGTCCGGCGTCGACTTCCGCCGCGGCGACTGGTACCTCATCCCTCGCCTCTTGCGCGAGTCGACCTGGACCGAACCGCACTTCGAGGAGTCGGCCGGCAAGACCCTCGTCTGCACCCATTCCGTGCCGTTCCCCGATCCGCACGGCTCGCCCGGCGACGCCGCCGCCCGTCGCCCCCGCGCCCCCGCCGCCGTTCCGCCACCCGGCGGCCGCGCCGACGCCCCACCCGACGCCCTCGCGCCCCCGCGCCTCGGCCCCGGCGGGCCGGCCCTCGGCAGCCCGGTCGCCCCTTCCGGCGACTCCCTCGACCCTTCGCCTCCGCCCGCCGACCCGCCGCCGCCCGACGCCGCCGGCCCGCCCCCCGTCCAGCGCCGGTTCGACCTCGCCGGCCCGCTCGGCGAACTCTCCGACCACCCCTTCCGCGGCGTCGTCACCGTCGACGTCGCCCTCGACGACCTCCACGACCGCGTCCAACAGACCTTCATCGACGGCGGCTACTGCGCCATCGTCAGCTCGTCCGGCACCTTCCTCTCCCACCCGCGGCGCGACCTCGTCATGCAGTGGACCGTCTTCGCGCTGGCGGAGTGGCACGACGCCCCCGCCTGGGAGCAACTCGGCCGGGAAATGACCGCCGGCCGCAGCGGCTTCCAACGGGTGATCGACCCTATCACCAACCGGCCCGCCTGGGTCGTCTACGCCCCCATGCCGTCGTCCGGCTGGTCGTTCGCCGCCGTCATCGCCGAGTCGACCATCCTGCAACCGGTTTACGCCGGCTTGCAGCGCGACCTCAGCTTGATGCTGGTCGGCCTGGCGCTGATGACCGGCTTCCTGTTCATCGCGTCGTTCCGCATCACCGACCCGATCGAACGGCTGGCGACGATGGTTCGGCGGGTGGCCGCCGGCGACCTCGACGGCGACGCGCCGGTCGTCCGCACCCGCG
>JBOFFD010001122.1:0-2151 GCA_051648425.1 Planctomycetia bacterium | reverse complement strand
GACGGCCCGAAGAAGGAACACGACTACGCCGTCTGCCGGATGGGCACGTACGACGTCGCCGCCGCCGCCGTGAAGAAGGCGGTGTCGCGCGGCTTCCGCGTCACCACCAACACCACGCTGTTCGAGGGCGCCGACCCGGAAAAGATTCGCGGGTTCTTCGACGACATGATGAAACTCGGCGTCGAAGGAATGATGGTGTCGCCGGGGTACAGCTACCCGAAGGCGCCCGACCAAGACCACTTCCTGCACCGCGCCAAAACCCGCGAACTGTTCCGCACCATCTTCGGCAATCCGAAACGCCACTGGAAGTTCAACCAGTCGCCGTTGTTCATTCGGTTCCTGATGGGCAAGGAAGACTACGACTGCACGCCCTGGGGCAACCCAACCTATAATCTTTTCGGCTGGCAGAAGCCGTGCTATCTGATGCAGGAAGGGTACGCCGCCACTTTCAAGGAACTGATGGAGGCGACCGATTGGTCGCAGTACGGCGGTAAGAGCGGAAATAAGAAGTGCTCGCAGTGCATGGTCCATTCGGGTCATGAACCGACCGCCGTGCAGTTGACGTTCAATTCGTTGGGTGGTTTCGTCAAGACGGCCAAGGCGTCGCTCGGCGGCGGTTTCTGACCGCGTCTCGCCAAGAGTCGCTGTAAGAAAGGAACGGGTCATGGACAGCGTCACGCGCCGCGACTTCACCGCCGGGGCCGCCGTTTTGGCCGCCGCAGGCACCGCGAAGGGTGCCGCAGCCGCCGACAAGGTGCGCGTCGCCTTCATCGGCGTCGGCAACCGCGGCGACCAAGTGCTCGACGCCTTCCTGACCCAACCCGACGCCGAGATCGTCGCCGTCGCCGACATTTACAAGCCGTACGTCGAGTTCGCCGCCGGCAAGATCGAAAAGGCCCGCGGCAAACGGCCCGACGAAGTCGCCGATTGGCGGACGCTGCTCGACCGCAAGGACGTCGACGCTGTGGCCATTTCCACGCCCGACCACTGGCACGCGTTGCAGACGGTGGAGGCTTGCAAGGCCGGCAAGGACGTGTACGTCGAAAAGCCGTTGGGGCTGTGCGTCGCGGAAGGCCGGGCGATGGTCGCCGCCGCCCGCAAGTATGAGCGCGTGGTGCAGTGCGGCATCCAGCGGATGTCGTCGAAATACTGCAAGGAAGCCGCCGAGTTCATCCAAGGCGGCGGCCTGGGAACGGTGACGACCGTCCGCTGCTTCCATGTGCAGAACGAATGGCCCAAGGGGATCGGCCGCTCCGCGGAGGCCCCGCCGCCGGCCGGCTTCGATTGGGACGCCTGGGTCGGCCCCGCCCCGATGCGACCGTACAGCGCCAACCGCGGCTTCTACCGCTTCCGCTGGTTCTACGACTACTCCGGCGGCCAACTCACCAATTTCGGCGTCCACTACCTCGCCATGATCCATTGGGCGATGGGCTTCACCGCGCCGAAGTCGGTCGTCGCGATGGGCGGCAAATACGCCGATTTCGACGACCGCGAAGTCCCCGACACGATGGAAGTGTTGTGGACTTACCCCGGCGAAAAGCACGACGTGTTGGTGACGTTCAGTCAGTACAACGCCTCGGCCGCCCTCGCCGCGCAGCGAAGTTGTGAGATCGAATTCCGCGGCACCAGGGGGACGATGTACTTCGGTTCGGGCGGCTACGAAGTCGTGCCGGAAGTGATTCTGCCGGGCGAAGTGCCGGCGCGTACGCCGCTCGACCGCGTCACCGAACGAACCTACCGCAACGGCGGCAAGGAACAGATCAAGGCCGTGCGGGTGAAGGGCGACATTCTGAACGACGACCACGTCCGCAACTTCCTCGACGGCGTGAAAAGCCGACAGCCGGTCAGTTGCGACGTGGAATACGGCCACCGCGTGACGACCGCCGCCCAGATCGCGAACATCGCGCACCGCACCCGGTCTTACCTCGAATGGGACGCCGCCGCCGAAAAGTTCGTCGGAGCCCCGAAGGCCGACGAGCTGCTGAAATACACCTACCGCGCCCCGCTCGAATTCCCCGACGTGGTGTAAGTCCGCCGCCGCTCTGACACGACGGCGAATCGAGGGTTAGCGTTCGAAAGGTGCGACGAATCATCCTTGTTGGAATCGTCTTTGTTAGCCGCCGCTTTCCTCAGCGGCGCGTCCCTTGCTTT
>JBOFFD010001121.1:0-2187 GCA_051648425.1 Planctomycetia bacterium | reverse complement strand
GGTGGCGGCCGTCAGGATCGACAGATCGACGTTGGCGGCGGCGGCCGGTTCGTTCGTGGGCAGTCCGAAGAACGGCGCGAAATCGCCGGGACGCTCGGCGACGATCGATTTCAGCGTGGCGTCGAATGGCAGCGGCATGGCGTCGTGATAGGAACGGAAGCGGACCCGTGGCAAGAATGGCGATTCACATTCGTTCGCCGGGCAGTCGGCTGGCTTGCGCCACCCATTCGGCGAACTGCGCTTCGTCGAGTGGGGCGTCTTCGTAAACGTCGAGGTAGCGGACGTCCTTCTGTTTTGAATCGCCCGGCGGGACGGGGTTCAACGCCGCGCCCCGGACGAACGCCACTTTCACATACTTCGTCAGGCAGTGAAAGCCGAGGAAGTAAGAGTGTTCTTCGACGCCGTACAACGGCGAGTTCCACTTCACCGCCTTGAGCACGCCGGGCACGACGCGGGTGACGACGGCGTCGATGCGACGTCCGACGTCGCTCTTCCAGCCCGGCATCGCCGCGATGTACGCCCGCACCGGCTCTTCGCCGTACCCTGTCGCGATCTGAGGATTGCCGCCCGAAAGCAGCTTCACGGGTTCGTCCGTACCAGGCGTGCCGACGGCGGCCGCCGATTTCTTAGAGGACTTTTTCGCCATCGCGTTCACTCCGAGGGCTTCACCGATCCTTGCCAAACAAGACGCCGCAGGACGTGGCCTTGCCACATCCAAATTCCCGCCGTCATGATTGCGGCGGCGATGATTTCTGTTTGTATCGAACGGCCGTCCAGCAAACCTCAATAAGACCGACGGCGAGGATGACGCCAAACATCACGCCGACTCCGTACAGCGGCGCGAAGTAGAATTGGATGTTGGTGCAGGTGCAGAGCGTCTCGTGGAAACCCCAAGTCAGGCCGGCGACGAAGCCGTAGATTGCGGCGAAATGACAGAACCGTTCCGACTTCACGTGGACGGCGAAGAAGCCCGGAAAGGCGAACGCCGTCGCGATGGCCGCCAGCGTCCCCCACGCACCCTGAATGAGCAGGTAGACGAGAAGGAAAGCGATGCACCACGCCGCGAGGGCGAGGCGCCGAAGTCGATCGTTCCAGGGATTCGGCATGCCATGTCCCTCCGAGAGGGTGCTCGTCCACTCAATGTTATTCTATAGCTCATTTTTAATCTAAATACAAATAATTCAGCCGTCGGTCGCAGGCCGCTAGGCCGGACCGACGCCGTTTTGCTACCATGACTAAGGAGTTGTCGACGCGCGTCGCGGAGGGTCGGACGCTGGTGGTTTCGCTGGTGACGGGGGCCAGTCGGGGGATCGGCCGGGCGGTGGCGGTGGCCCTTGCGCGGTTGGGTCACGGGTTGGCCGTCCACTACCGGTCGGGCGCGGACGAGGCCGGCGAGACGTGCCGGCTCTGCCTTGACGCCGGCGCCGCTTGGGCCGAGCCGTTCGCCGCCGACGTCGCCGACGTGGGGCAGTGCCGGGGCTTGGTGCGGGCGGTGGTCGAGAAGGCCGGCCGGCTCGACGTCCTCGTCAATAACGCCGGCATGAGTTCGCCGGTGCGCGGCGACCTGTTGGACGTCGCCGAGGTCGACTACGATCTGGTGATGGCCACGAACTTAAAGGGGCCGTTCTTCCTCGCCCAAGAGGCCGGCCGGCAAATCCGCCGGCAACGCGAAGCGGGCGACGCCGCCAAGGCGTACATCGTGAACGTCGGGTCGATTTCGACGTACACGCCGTCGATCCATCGGTCGGAATACTGCTTGTCCAAGGCGGGACTGGGTATGCTGACCCAACTGTTAGCGCACCGTTTGGCCGACCTCGACGTTCTGGTCTACGAAGTTCGGCCGGGGGTGGTGCGAACCGACATGACCCGCGGCGCCGTAGAGAAGTACGACCGCTTGATCGCCGACGGCCTGACGCCGCTCCGCCGTTGGGGCGAACCCGACGACGTCGGCAAGGCGGTGGCGGCGCTGGTTTCCGGCTGGTTCCCGTTCACCACCGGAGAAGCGATCAACATCGACGGGGGGTTCCACACCAGACACTTGTGACGCGGGGCCGGCGCCGCCGGGCGTCACGAACGGACCGCGCGTGCCGCCGCACGCCGTCGGGAGCAACGGCGATTCATGAGCAGCACGCGACCGATTCCCGAACAGATCGGCCGATACCGCATCGTCCGCAAGATCGGCGAGGG
>JBOFFD010001120.1:0-15965 GCA_051648425.1 Planctomycetia bacterium | reverse complement strand
TTTCGGCTTCGGCGTACTTGCCTTCCGCGTTCAGACAGCGCGACGCCCAAAGTGAGTTCGCCGGTTCCGTCTTTCCGTCGTCGGCTTGAAGCAACTCCAAGGCTTCGCCGAAGTTGCCGCGCCAGTAGAGGCCGACGGCCTTATCGAGCGCGTCGGGGTCGGCGGCCGTCGCCGGCGCGAGCAGCCACGCCGCGAGGCTGAGAAAGGCGGCCGTATAAGATCGGCGACGCCAGCGGTCCGCCTGGGATTCAACGGCTTTCTTACGATGGGTCGACGGAATCTGCATCGCTCCTCCTGAAGGCAGTTCGACCGCGTGATTATAAATCGTCGACGAACGTCAATCCAGTTCCATGATTTCGACTTTGCGGAAGTCGATCGGGTGGCTTTCCGCCTGCAGCGAGATCGAACCTCCTTCGATCCGCGCCACGCCGCCTTTGATGAGCTTCTTCGCGTTGCCGTCGTCTGGATCGTACTGCGGTTGTTCGTATTCGAGCACCGTTTCACCATTGATGCGGTGGACGATCTTGCCGAAGCCGTGGGCCTCGACTTCGGCCGCCACCCATTCGTCGCCGTGGATCGTCTTAGAGCTTGATCCAGTGCAGTGCGGCTTGTGCAATTTTCCGTTGTAGACGACGTGCGTGCCAGGGGTGCAGAGGTTGCCGGTGGTGCGGGGGCTTTTGCCGTCGCCGCCGAGGAACTGCACTTCGATCGAGACGGGGAAGTCTTGGTCGACGTCCATCGTTTCGGGGGGTTGGCCGTGGATCATGACGCCGGAATTCCGCGTCGCCCAGCCTGGGCCGCCTTTGCACTGAGGGCCGACGAAGCGGTATTCGATTCGCAGCCGGTACTTGGAGAACGGTTCTTTGAAGAACAAGTGGCCGAACTTAGCGCCGAAATCATCGTATTTGTCGTAGCGGACTTGAATCAGACCGTCGGCGAAACGGAAGGTGTCGCGTTCGTCGGACCCCAGTTTTTCACCGCGCAGCTTCGGCGTCCAGCCGTCAAGTGACTTGCCGTCGAAGAGGCTGCGCCATTCTCCTTTCGGTTCGGCGGCCCGGCCGAGGGCGGAAGCGGCGGCGAGCGAGGCTCCCCCGGCGACCAGAGTTCGTTGAAACGCGCGGCGCGACAGCGGCATGAGAGGCATCCTCGGCGGCGTAGACCGGTGCTGGAAATCGGTTCGACGACATCTTCATCGTATACGCCGCCGACCAGCTCCGCCATCCGGTCAATCGAGCGGCATGATTTCGATGTTGCGGAAATCGGCGGGGTGGCCGTCCGACATCAACGAGATCGTGCCTCCTTCGATGGCCAAGAGACCGTCGCCGCGGATCAATTCCTTGGCGTTTTCGTCCTTGGGATCGTACTGCGGCTGTTCGTAGGTCAGCACGGTTTCGCCGTTGACGCGGTGGACGATCGCGCCGGCGCCGCGGACCTCCAGTTCGACCGTCACCCACTGGTCGCCGTGGAAGGTCTTCGACGACGTGCCAAGGTACGGGTCGGTCCGCAGTTGGCCCTCGTGGACGATCCGGGTTCCCAAGTTGTAGAGGCAGGCGGTGTCGCGCGGGTTGGTTCCGTCTCCGCCGAAGAACAAGACCTGAAGACCGATCGGCACGTAGCGGTCTTTGTGCAAGAGCCGCGGGTCTTCGCCGTGGATGACGACGCCGGTCCGTCGTAAAGCCCAGTCCGGTCCGCCGTTGCACTGTTGTCCGACGATGCGATAGTCGACGCGAAGCCGATAGTTTGAAAACGGTTCGTTGAAAAAGAGCGACCCCCCTTTGAAATCGAACGTTTCATACCTGTCGTAACGGATTTGAATCATGCCGTCGGCGACGCGGAAGGTACCGTTTCGGTCGTCGCCCAACTCTTCAAAGCGTATCCTCGGCGTCCAGCCGTTCAGAGTTCCGCCGTCGAACAGTCGGTACCATTTGCCGCCGGGATCCGGCGATGGCGCGGCGACGGTCGGGCGGGCGATGGTGGAAGCGGCGGCGACGGCGGCTTGGGTCAAGAGCGTGCGGTGAAACGCGCGGCGGGGCAGTTTCATGGCGTCCTTCCGGAAAAGCTGGTGGTTCGGGCAGTGCCGATACTCTCCTGCATCGTAGAGGATGCGAACGTTCTGGCATCACAAGTCAGTCGAGCGGCATGATTTCGATGGTGCGGAAATCGGCGGGGTGGCTGTCCGACGCCAACGAGATCGTGCCCCCTTCGATGGCCAAGAGACCGTCGCCGCGGATCAAGTTTTTGGCGTTTTCCTCGTTTGGGTCGTATTGCGGCTGTTCGTAGGTAAGCACGGTTTCGCCGTTGACGCGGTGGACGATCGCGCCGGCGCCGCGAACCTCCAGTTCAACCGTCACCCACTGGTCGCCGTGGAAAGTCTTCGACGAAGTGCCAAGGTACTGGTCGGTCCGTGGCTTTCCGTCGTGGACGACCCTGGCTCCGTGGGCGAAAAGGCAGGCGGTGTCGCGCGAGTTGGTTCCGTCTCCGCCGTACAACAAGACCTGCAGACCGATCGGTCTTTCGCGGTCTTTGTGCAAGAGCCGCGGGTCTTCGCCGTGGATGACGATGCCGGTACGTCGTACAGCCCAGTCGGGTCCGCCGTTGCACATCTGTCCGACGATGCGGTACTCGAAACGAAGGCTGTAGTTGGAAAACGGTTCGTTGAAAAAGAGCGCTCCAAACTTGCCGTCGAACGTTCCGTACCTGTCGTAACGGAGTTGAATCATTCCCTCCGCGACGCGGAAGGTGGAGTTCCGGTCGTCGCCAGCCTCTTCATATCGAATTTTCGGCGTCCAACCGTTTAGGGTCTTGCCGTCGAACATGCTGTACCATTTGCCGCCGGGATCCGGCGATGGCGCGGCGGCGACGGTCGGGCGGGCGATGGTGGAAGCGGCGGCGACGGCGGCTTGAGTCAAGAGCGTGCGGTGAAACTCGCGGCGGGGCAGATTCATGGCGTCCTTCCGGAAAAGCTGGTGGTTCGGCCGGCGCCGATACTCTCCTGCATCGTAGAGGATGCGAACGTTCTGGCATCACCAGTCAATCGAGCGGCATGATTTCAATGGAGCGGAAGTCGGCGGGGTGGCCATCGGACGACAACGAGATCGCGCCCCCTTCCAGCGCCAGAATGCCGTCGCCGCGGATCAATTTCCTGGCGTGTTCGTCGTTGGGATCATACTGGAGCTTGTCGTAGGTAAGCACGGTTTCATCGTTGATGCTGTGGACGACCGTACCGGCGCCGTGGACTTCCAGTTCGAGCTTCACCCACTGTTCGCCGTGGAAAGTCTTCGACGAGGTGCCAAGCCACCGCTCCGTGCGCAGTTTGCCGTCATGAACGACCTGGGTTCCGTTTGTGTAGAGACAAGCGGTGTCCCGCCAGTTGGTGCCGTCCCCGGCAAGCAGCAGTACGGAAAGGCCGACCGGCGAGTAGCGGTCTTTTTCCAAGAGTCGCGAGTCTTCGGCGTGGATCATAACGCCGGACCGCCGAGCCGACCAGCCGGGGGCGCCTTGGCACAGCTGGCCGACGATGCGGTATTCAAAACGCAGCCGATACGTTGAGAACGGTTCATTGAAGTAAAGCGCCCCCGGCTTGTGTTCGAACGAACCGTACTTGTCGTAGCGGATTTGAATCATGCCGTCGGCAGCGCGGTAGGTGGCGTTTCGGTCGTCGCCCAAGTCTTCAAAGCGAATCTTCGGGGTCCAACCGTTGAGTGTCTTGCTGTCGAAGAGACGATACCATTTGCGGCCGGTGTCGGCCGACGACGTCGCGACGGCCGGCCCGCCGAAGGTCGAAGCGGCGCCGATCGCGGCGCCGGTCAAGAGCGATCGGTTAAACGCGCGTCGCGGAATTTCGTGGCGTGCTTTCGGAGGAACTCGTGAGTCGGTCGAAGCCAACGATGTCACACATCGTGTCATGCTGTTCCGCACGGAAGTTTCCTTTCAATCGAACAGCATGATCTGAATGTTGCGGTAGTCGGCGGGTTGGCTTTCCGACAACAAAGAGATACAGCCGCCTTCGAGCGCCAAGATGCCGTCGCCGCGGATCAGTTTCTTAGCGGCTTCGTCATTCGGATCATACTGCGGCTGCTCGTAGGAAAGCACGGTTTCACCGTTGACGCGGTGGATGATCTTGCCTGCGCCGCGGACTTCCAGTTCAACCGTCACCCACTGATCGCCGTGGAACGTCTTCGAAGTACTGCGTAAGTAGGGCGCGGTCGACAATCTGCCGTCGTGGACGACCCGTGTTCCCAAGCTGTAGAGGCAGGCGGTTTCGCATGAGTTGACGCCATCGCCGCCGTGGAGCTGAACGACTAAACCGACCGGCAATTCGCGGTCTTTGTCCATCATCCGAGGATCCTCGGCGTGGAACATGACGCTGGTTCTGCGCAACGCCCAGTCGGGACCGCCCTCGCATTGCGGGCCGACGATGCGGTACTCGAAGCGCAGTCGATAGCGCGAGAACGGTTCGTTGAAGAAGAGGGAGCCTCGTTGGTGAACGTACGTTTGATACCCGTCGTAGCGGATTTGAATCATGCCGTCGGCGACGCGGAACGTGCGATTCTTGTCTTCGCCGTAGTCTTCATAGCGAATCTTAGGGGTCCAACCGTTCAGCGTTTTGCCGTCGAACAAGCTGTACCACTGGGCTCCGGGGGAGGGCGACGGCTCCGCGGCGGCCGGACGGGCGTCGTTCAAAGCGGCGGCGAAGGCGGCTCCGGTGACAAGGGAACGGTGAAACGCTCGACGAGGCAGTTTCATGGCGTCCTTTCGGAAGATTCGTGGATTTCCCGGCGCAAGTACAAAGTAGGGGAACGCCGTTTCGCCGACAGGCGGAGTCAGCCGAGCGGCATAAGTTCGATGTTGCGGAAGTCCATCGGACAGCTCTTCGACTGCAACGCGATCGTGCCGCCTTCGATAAGAAGGATGCCGTCGCCGCGGACCAGCTTTCTCGCGGCGGGCTTGTCCGGGTCGTACTGCGGCTGCTCGTATTGCAGAACGGTTTCATTTCCGATGCGGTGAAGGATTCTGCCGGCTCCGTGGACTTCCAGTTCGACCGTCACCCATTGGTCGCCGTGGAAGGTCGCTGATTTCGAGTTCAGCGTTTGCTCGGTGTTCAATCGGCCGTCGTGGGAGACGTTGGTGTCGGACGTGTGGAGGTTGGCGGTGCTTTGCGATTTTCTGCCGTCGCCGCCCATCAATTGAACCTCAAGCGCGACGGGAAACTGCTGATCTCGCTCCATAAGTTCCGGCTCTTCGCCGTGGATCGTGAAGCCGCCGTTGCGATAGCCCCAGTCCGGGCCGCCCTTGCATTTGTCGCCGACGAAACGATAGTCCATGCGCAGACGATAAGTGGAGAATCCAGGGTTGAAGAAAAGATGCCCGATGCGGCCGCGGAATTCGCCGTAGTCGTCGTAGCGCACTTGGATCATGCCGTCGGCGGCGCGGAACGTTTTCGATTCATCGGAGCCGAGTACCTCGAAACAGATTTTCGGCGTCCAGCCGGCGAGCGTTTTGCCGTCGAAAAGGCGATACCATTTGCCTCCGGAATCTTGCGGCGACGCCCCGGCGGCCCGCCGGCCGTCGGTCGATGCACCGGCGAGGATGGCGCAGGTCGACAACGAACGTCGATGAAAGGCGCGGCGGGACAGGGCCATAACGTAGTTCCTGAATGATGGAATTCGGGGACGCGACTCCCGCTTCCATTGTACGGACCGGCTCCGTGTCATCCAGAGCGGGACGCCCGTCGGCGTCGATTCGGGGGCGAATCGGCGGCGGAGTAGGAGGCGCGCCCGTCAGTCGAGCGGCATGAGTTCGACCTTGCGGAAGTCGACCGGGTGGCTGTCCGACTGCAGGGAAATCATTCCGCCTTCGAGGGCCAAAAGATCGCCGGGGATGAGTTTTTTCGCGTCGGCATGGTTCGGATCATATCTCGGCTGCTCGTATGAGAACACCTCCTCGTCGTTGATTCGGTGGATGATCCTGCCGCCGCCGTGGACTTCGATCTCCGCGGTCACCCACTGGTCGCCGTGGAAAGTCTTAGAACTCGAACCGGAACAGTCGACGGTGTAGAAATTTCCTTTATAGACGACGTGGGTGCCCGGCGTGCAAAGTCCGCCGGTGGCGCGTGGGTTCGTACCGTCGCCGCCAAGCAAAGTCATTTCCAGGCCTACCGGGAACCATTGGTCCCTATCCATCAATTCCGGGTCTTGAGCATGGAAAATCACGCCGGAATTGCGGAATCCCCAATCCGGACCGCCTTTGCACTGATCGCTGACGAAACGGTATTCGATGCGCAGCCGATACGTTGAAAGCGGTTCGTTGAAGAAGAGGTGGCCGAATTTGTCGCTGAATCCGCTGTAATTGTCGTAGCGGACTTGAAGCAGGCCGTCGGCGACGCGAAAGGTTTGATTCCGGTCTTCGCCCAAAACTTCGCCGACGATCTTGGGGGTCCAGCCGGCAAGCGTCTTACCGTCGAACAGGCGATACCATTTGCCGCCGCCCTCGGATGGGGGCGCTAGAGCGACGGCCGGACCGGTGGCCAGCGCGGCGCCGCCGGCCAAAAGCGAATGGTGGAACGAACGGCGCGTCAAGGGCATGACGGTTTCCCGAAGAAAGACGATCGGAATGTTGGTTGACGGGGCGCTGCCCCGCATTCATCGTAAGCGCCGGCGGTCGCGAAAACCATCATCCGGCGGCGAGTTTCCTCGTCACCCCAGCGGCACAAGGTCGATGTTGCGGTAGTCGACGGGGTGGCTCTTCGATTGCAGGGCGATCGAGCCACCCTCGATCATCAGGAGGTCGCCGGGGATGAGTCTTCGGGCATCCATGCTGTCTGGGTCGTACTGCGGTTGCTCGTACCGAAGCACCGTTTCACCATTGATTCGATGAAGGATCTTCTCGGCGCCATGTACTTCGATCTCGGCCGCCACCCATTGATCGCCGTGGAAGGTCTTTGAAGTCGAGCCGATGATATGGTCTTGGTATAATTTCTCATTGTAGACGACGTGGGTTCCCGGGGTGCATAGATTGCCGGTGCTGCGTCCGCTCGTTCCGTCGCCGCCCAATAGTTGCAGTTCGAGGGCCACCGGGAATTGTTGATCCTTCGCCATCAGTTCCGGATCCGCGCAGTGATACGCGACGCCCCCGTCGCGGAACAAACCAGAATGACCCCCTTTGCACTGCTCGCCGACGAAGCGGTATTCCAGCCGCAGGCGATACCTTGAGATAGGTTCCTTGAAGAACAGGTGGCCGAATCTCTCGCGGAAATCACCGTATTTGTGGTAACGGACTTGCAACACGCCCTCCGAGACCTGGAAGGTTTGATTCCGGTCGTCGCCCAGGTCTTCACCGGCGATCTTGGGGGTCCAGCCGGCGAGCGTTCTTCCGTCGAACAGCCGATACCATTTGTCGCCGCCCTCGGTAGCAGGCTCTTGGGCGGGGACAGAATCGGCGGCCAGAGCGGCCACGCCGGCCATTGCGGACCCGCCGGCCAGCGCGGCGCCGCCGGACAAAAGCGAACGGTGGAACACACGGCGCGTCAGGGGCATGACGGGTTTCCCGAAGAAAGACGATCGGAATGTTGGTTGACGGGGCGCTATCCCGCTTTCATCCTACACACCGGCGGCCACGGCATCCATCATCGGGCGCCGAGGACGCTCGTCATTTCAACGGCATGATTTCGATGTTGCGGAAGTCGACGGGGTGGCTTTTCGATTGCAGGGCGATCGAGCCCCCCTCGATCATCAGGAGGTCGCCGGGGATGAGTTCACGGGCGTAGATGTTGTCGGGATCGTACTGAGACTGTTCGCACTGGAGAACCGTTTCGCCGTTGATCTTGTGGAGGATCCTGCCGGCCCCGTTTACTTCGATCTCGGCCGTCACCCATTGATCGCCGTGGAAGGTTTTCGACGACGATCCGACGACGTGATCTTTGTAAAGTTTCTCGTCGACGACGACGGTGGTGCCCGGAGTGCAAAGATTTCCCGTGCTGCGCCCATTCGTGCCGTCGCCGCCCAAGAGCTGAAATTCGACGGCCACCGGGAAGTCTTGATCCCTCGCCATCAGTTCCGGATCCGCGCAGTGATAGGCGACGCCCCCGTCGCGGATCGACCAAGGCGAGGCTCCTTTGCACTGCTCGCCGACGAAACGATATTCGAATCGCAGGCGATACCTTGAGAACGGTTCCTTGAAAAAAAGATGCCCGAACTTGTGGCGGAACTCCGAGTACTTGTCGTAGCGGACCTGAATCGCGCCATCGGCGACGCGGAAGGTCTGATACATATCGTCGCCCAAATCTTCGCCGGACAGTTTCGGCGTCCAGCCGGCGAGCGTCCTGCCGTCGAACAGGCGATACCACTTTTCGCTCGCGGACGAAGACGCCCTGACGGCGCGGGGGGAGGTCGACGCGGCCGCGAGCGCGATGCCGCTGGCAAAGAGTGATCGCTGCAAAGCCCGACGAGTCATTTCCATGATTGCATTTCCTCGGCAAGCGTCGATCGGCGGATCGACGCGGGTCATCATTCGGGCTAATAATCTATAGTAGGCCGCCATCGAGAAATCGAATGGAAAGGCCTTTCCCACTTTGAACGCGGTCTCCGCCGCTCATATCTCGAACTTTAGAGGTCGCCGTCGCCATACCCGCGTTAAGCTCAACCAAGGACTCGCCGATGTACAGACTGAATTCCGTCGCGATCTGCGTACTAGTCGTCTTCACCGTCATCGGCGCGACGATTCGCGCCGACGATCCCCTCGTCTACGAAGGGACCACGGGGCCGGGCGTCGGCAAGCATCTTGTCTTTCTCGCCGGCGACCACGAGTACCGCTCAGAGGAATCGCTGCCGGCAATGGCTCGGATACTGGCCAAGCGACACGGTTTCCGTTGCACCGTGCTCTTCACCACCGACCCGAAAACCGGTTTCATCTCGCCCGGCTCGAACCATCTGCTCGGCGCCGACGCCTTGAAGACCGCCGATCTGATGGTGATCTTCCTTCGATTCCAAGACTTTTCTAAGGAGCAGATGCAGCCGATCGTCGACTACCTCGACCGAGCGGGGCCGGTGGTGGGGCTGCGGACTTCGACCCACGCCTTCAAGTTGACGAAGTCTTCACCGTTTCCCAAGTTCGACTTTCAGTACGCCGGCGACGATTTCAAAGGAGGCTTCGGTCGGGCGGTGTTGGGCGAGACGTGGGCGGGTCACTACGGGACGAACCATGTGATGAGCACCCGGCTGGACGTCCTGCCGGAACGGAAAAGCCATCCGATTCTGCGCGGCGTCGAGAAGCCCTGGGTGCAGGCCGGCGGCTACTGGACCGATCCGACGCCCGATAGCGAAGTGCTGGCCTTGGCGCAGCCGTTGGCCGGCATGACGGCCGATTCGCCCGCCGCCGAGGGTAAGAAGCCGTGCCCCGGCGCGTGGGTGCGGAAGTATAAGAACGCCGATGGTAAGACGGGCCGGGTGTTTACGACCACGTACGGCGCTTCGGAAGACGTGCTGAACGACGACTTCCGCCGTCTTTTGGTGAACGCCTGCTTCTGGGGGGTCGGCCTCGAGGCTGAAATCACACCGAGTTTGGCCGTCAAATTCGTCGGACCGTACCAGCCGACGACCTTCAAGTTCGACGGCGGGCGTCAAGGCGTGAAGCCGAGCGACCTCGCCGATTGGGAATCGCCGATCTTACCCGCGAAATGAACCGATTCGGTCTTCGTCGGCGTCTTACCGACCGGCGGCCGAGGCGTATTCGCGGAACTGTTCCTTGAAGTCGCGTTTGCCGAGCGTCTCGGCTTTCTCCAAGCCCATTCTGGCGAACTCCGCCGCCAACGGCTTCATGCCCGCCCGCAGCAAACCTTCGGTCATCCGCGCGAGCAAATCGAGGTTCGACGGGTTTTCGTCGGCCAGCGCGCGATAGAGCGCGGCGGCGTCTTCCTTCCTCCCGTGCTTCGCCAGCGCCCGGCCGCGCTGCTGCTCGAAATCGAGCCGGGACTTGCCGTCGTAGTGGTCGGCGTCGTACTTCACCGCCGCGTCGACGAGCGGGTCGACGTCGGCCATCGGTACGTTGGCCTCAATGCGGTCGACGATCATCCGGCGGAAGACGGCGCCCATGTCGACCTTCTCGGCCAGCGACGCGCGGGTCGTCATTTCGCGGGCGAACTTCATCGCCGTGGCGGGGGCGTCGTGGCCGTTGGCGCCGCGGTACGCCGCGAGCAGGTCGTCGTCGGTAAGCTCGGCGGGGACGAGTTCCCCCAGCCGGGCCAAACTGAACGTCGAGACGTCGATTTTGTCCGTTTCCACCGGCCTGCCGGCCGTCGGCAGGTTCAGCCGCTGTCGCAGCCGATCGAAATCGTAAGGAACCCCGTACTGGCCGAAGCTGCGTTCGCGGAAACGCAGAATGCCTTCCAACCGGCGCTGGCGGCGGTGGTCGCCGGCCGCCACCGACGGCGTCAAGCCGCCCAGCGACGCCAACGGCCGGTGCAACCACACTTCCTCGAAGTAGCGGCGGGCCGCCTCTTGAGAAGTTTCCAGCGTCACCGGGCCGTCGTTCTCCAACGGGACGATCGCCTCGAAATCGAGGTCGCGCGGCGTGCCGGGGGTCGAATCTTGGACGATGACCGTGACGACGTCGCCCATCAGTTTTTCGAACGACTCCCGCGCCTCGGCGAGGTCCTCCATGGTGTCGGCGGCCATCGCCAGCGTCGCGGCGTTCGGCGTCAGTTCAATGCGGGCGACGACCCGCAGCGGCGCGCCGACGATCAGTCCGCGGTCTTCTTTGGCGGGGCGTTCGCGGTTCAGCCACAGCAGCACGGTCTTGTCGCCCCGGTCGGAGTCGGGCGGAGCCTTGCGGGTGGTGACCAGCACTTGGCGGGTTTGCAGCCGTTGAAGAAACTCGCGGCCGTCGAGGCACTGGTACAGCACCGTGTGGATCTTAACGCCGAAGTGTTCGCAGGCGTCGCTGCCGAAGCGAAGCAGCTCGCACAGATCGAAAGCCTCGGCGGCGGCCGAGGCGTCCGGTTCGCGATCGGCGTAGTGTTCCAGCGCTTCGATCGCGCGGACGTTGTCGCCCGTCCACGCCGCCGTCACCCCCAGGTTGTACCAGGCGGCGAGGTCGGAAGGGTCGTCCTTCGCCAGATACTCGAAGGCGTCGACGACGTCGTTCAGATGCGCCCCGGTGAAGCTTTTCGTGGCCGATTCCCACTTCGCCCGCCGTTCCTCGTTGAAGACCGACAGTTCGTCCGGCGCCTTCAGGGCCAAGCCGCGCCGCGCCGCGTTCGGCAGCAGCGGGTCTTGCTGAATGAACTGTTCCATCGCTTCAAGAACCGGCGAGAACTTGGAATCGAGCTTCAGCGCCTGCGACCAATCGGCCCAAGCGGCCAACGGCTGCATCAACGAAAGGTGGCATAGCCCGAGCCGATAGTAGACGCGCTTCTTTTCGTCGACCGCCTCGGCGGGCAGATTCGCCAACGCGGCGCGGAAACCCTCCAGGGCGTTCTCGAAGTCGAAATCGATGAAATGAATCTCGGCCTTCATTTCCCGCGTCAGGGCGTAGTCTGGGTGCTGCTCGATGACGCGGTCGAGTTCTTCGTCGACGCGGTCTTCGTCGCCCAGGGCGAGGAACGTCTGAACCCGCAGCGTTTTGACGAACGGCAGCGTCGACGACGCCTTGGGGTCGGCCGCCGTTTCGATTTCCTGCTGCAGTTTGTCGACGGCCCGCAGCGCCGCTTCTTCCTGCTTGCTTTCCAAAAGCTGGTGGATCTTTTCGATCTTCGGCCAGTAGGCTTGGCAGCACCATTTGAACTTTTTGCCGCTGCCGCACGGACACGAACTGTATGGGTCGATCGTCATTCCGAAATTCCTTAGTGAAGCCGCCGGTCTTAGTTCCTCGGCGGCGCGGCTTTCCGTAGAGCCGAATCGATTTCCTTCAGCCGGCGGGCGGTTGCAGGCGGGCGACGTGGTCGGCCGCGTTGACGGTGCGCACCTTTACGCGCGGACCGGCGGGGCCTGTTTCGACCTCCACCACGTTCACTCCGCCGTTGTATTGCGGCAGCCGTCGCGCCCATTCCAGGGGCAGCCCCATCCAACGCGCCAGCACGACTCGGTTCACCACGTTATGACATACCGCCAGCGTCGTCCGCCCTGCGTGCCGCAGCGCGAATCTTTCCAGGACGGGGGCTGCCCGATCGGCCACCGCGAAGAAGTTTTCGCCCCCCATGTAGCCGACCGTCGCTTCGTCGGCGCGGAACCGCCGGTACTCGTCCGGCCATTCGCGCTCGATTTCCGCCCAGCCTTTGCCTTCCCACAGACCGATCTCCGCTTCGGCCAGATCGTCGTCGATTTCGACGGCGAGGCCGTGCGGCGCGGCGATGATTTCCGCCGTCCGCCGCGCCCGCTTCAGCGGCGACGCCACCACCGCCGTCAGGGGCGTTTCCCGCAGCGCCGCGGTCGTCGCTTCGGCTTGGCGCACCCCCAATTCTGCGAGGTCGTCGTCAAGCCGGCGGCCTTGCAGGACGTACGGGCGTCGCAGGTTGTTCGCGGTGGCGGCGTGCCGCACCAACAGCAACACGGCGACGCCCGGCGAGGGATCGACGGGCAGGGGGGCGGCGGGGGGCGGTGCGGTCATGATCGGCCTCCGGCCGAGGGTCGGCGTCGTTCTTTCATCGCTCCGTTCTATGGACTTCCCCCGCCGTCGAAAGCCTTGCCGCCGCCCGCCGCGACGCACGCCTCGAACGAAATAGAATCAGCGGACCCGCTTCTTTCCAATCCCAACTCGGAGGCGTTTCATGGAACCGGTGCCGAACCTCGACCCGTTCTTAGTCTCGTTGCAGACCGCTTACGATCGCCGGCCGACGCCGGTCGCCGCGTGCTCCGACGCCTTCGCCGTCGTGCAAGTGGCGTATCGGGCGCTCGCCGCCGGAAACCCGACGGCGTTCCTCGAGGTACTCCACGAAGAGGTCGAACTGGAAATCGAACCGTCGAGCAAGATGCCGTTCAGCGGCCGTTGCCGCGGGCGTCGCCGAACGGCCGAGGCGGTAGCCGCCAACTTCGCGATGGTGGCCGACCAAGTCGTTCAGGTGAAGTCGGTGGAGGCGGTCGGCGAAATGGTCGTCGTCCGCGCCCGCGAACAAGGACGGTTCACCGCCGACGGCCGATCTTACGACATCGATTGGTTTCAGACCTTCACCGTGCGCGACGGTAAGATCTTCCGCTTCCATGAACGATGCGAACCGGCGACGACCGGTTGATCCTCGAAAGGAGCTGCGGCGCCGTGAACCACTTCGTCTATTTCATCGCGAGCGGATGGATTTTCTTTCTCGGCGTCGGACTGATTCTCACCGCCTGCCTGGCTTCGGCCGTTTCCGCGTCGATTCGTCGAATCGCCAAATCGGCGGCGGTCGTCGGCATGGTGTTCGTCGCCGCCAGCGCCACGCCGCTGCCGTTCGGCCTGTATGCCGTCGGTTTTCTGTTTCTTATGCTTTGGCTGTTTACCGAACCGTCGGCCGTCGTCGTACTATCGCAGCGGCGTCGTCGGTTTCAGATCGCCCTGCGAACCTTTACGGTTTTGATCGCGACGGCGTCGGTCTTGTGGGAACTTCCGTTTCATTTCACGCCCGTTCTTACGCCGACGTCGGCCCGCGTCTTGGCGATCGTGGGCGATTCGTTGGCGGCCGGTGTGGAAGACGGCGAACGGACGTGGCCTAAACTCCTCGCCGACGGACCGGCCGCCGCGTGCGGGGTGCGGGTGGTCGATCTATCCCAGGCGGGCGCGACGGCGGCCTCGGCGCTGCGGCAAGCCGAAAAAATACCGGCCGAGCCGTGCGTCGTCCTGGTCGAAATCGGCGGCAACGACCTGCTCGGCGGGACGACGGCCGAACAGTTCGCCGTCGACCTCGACCGCCTGCTGACGACGGTCCGTCAGCCCGGCCGTACAGTCATGCTCTTGGAACTTCCGCTGCCGCCGGGATGCAACGATTTCGGGGCGGCGCAGCGGCGATTGGCGAATCGAAACGGCGTCGTTCTCGTTCCGAAACGAGTTTTGACCTCGCTGCTCGTCGGCGGCGATGCGACCCTCGATTCGGTACACCTCAGCCCGGAAGGCCACCGCCGAGCGGCGTCGCTGATCTGGGCCATTGTCGGCTCGGCCTTTCGTTCTCTGTAAATCGACGGACGACGGTCTTTGAATCCCTAGAATAAATCGACGGCGGCAAGAACGCCGCCGCATCACTGTTTCGCGCCATTCGATCAGGAGGACGACGATGCAACGCACATTCATCTTCGCGACGGCTCTTATTCTTGGTGCCGCCGGCGTGTACGGGGCGAAGACCGAAGGTAAGACGCCCGCGGTGGGTGACGCCGCCCCGGATTTCAGTTTGAAAACGTTGGACGGCGATGCTGTGACGCTGTCGAAATTGAACGCCGACGGTCCGGTGGTCGTTATCATGCTGCGCGGTTTTCCGGGCTACCAATGCCCGCTGTGCACCAATCAGGTGGGGGAACTCGTCGGCAAGGCCGATGCGTTTAAGAAGGCGGGCGCCGACGTGGTGTTGGTCTACCCCGGATCGACGGCCGACCTCGACAAATACGCCTTGCAGTTCATGAATCCTAAGAAACTGCCGGCGAACTATCACTTCGTGACCGACCCCGGCTATAAACTGACCAATCTGTACGGCCTTCGCTGGGACGCGGTAAATGAAACCGCCTACCCGGCGACGTTCGTCGTCGGCGCCGACGGCAAGGTGACGTACGCTCTGGTCAGCGACGGCCACGGCGGTCGCGCGAAGACGGCCGACGTGCTGAAGGCGCTTTCGACCAAGTAAAGATCGTTTCTTAAAGACAGCGGGGGCCGTCGGCATGGCGACGATGAAACGTTTCGCGGCGGCGGCTCTTACTGTTTGGATCACCGTTGGATTTGGTGCTTCGTGGGCCGACGGCGTCGAACCGAGGGCGAAAAAGCCGCCGAACGTCGTCTTTCTGCTGGCCGACGACATGGGCTGGCGCGACTACGGGTTCATGGGCCACCCGCACATTGAAACGCCCCGGCTTGACCGCTTGGCGGCCGAGAGCCTCGTCTTCGAGCGCGGCTACGTGCCCTCGAGCCTCTGTCGGCCGAGCCTCGCCAGCATCATCACCGGTCTTTACCCTCACCAACACGGCGTTACCGGCAACGACCCGCCAATTCCCGATCGCTTGAAAAAGACGCCGGGGAAAGCCGCGAGTGATCCCGAATACCTCGCCGCCCGCCGCGACATGATCGGCGTCTTCGAGCGGACGCCCAATATCGCTCAGATGCTGACGAAACACGGCTACGCCGCTTTTCAGGCCGGTAAATGGTGGGAAGGAAACGCCTGCCGGTGTGGCTTCACCGAGGGCATGACCCACGGCGACCCGGCTCGCGGAGGCCGGCACGGCGACGAAGGTCTTAGAATCGGCAGGGAAGGTCTGAAACCGATCGAGGAATTCATCGACGCCGCGGCGCGGGCCGGCACGCCGTTCTACGTCTGGTACGCGCCGATGATGCCGCACACGCCGCACAATGCGCCGGAGCGCTTCGTAGCGAAGTATCGCACTAAGACGCCGTCGATCCATATCGCCCGCTATTGGGCGGCGTGCGATTGGTTCGATGAATCGTGCGGCCTGCTGCTCGACCGGCTCGACGCCTTGAAAGTCGCCGACGACACCATCGTCGTCTACGTCTGTGACAACGGTTGGATTCAAGACCCCGACGAAGAAAAGTACGCGGCGAGGTCGAAACGGTCGCCGTACGACGGCGGGCTGCGGACGCCGATCATGATCCGTTGGCCGGCGGCGGTGACGCCGCGGCGGTCGAAGGAGTTGGCGCAGTCGATCGATCTCGTGCCGACGGTGTTGCACGCGGTGGGCGTCGCGCCGCCGGCGAACCTGCCGGGAATCGACCTGCTCGACGACGCGGCGACGGCCGGCCGTAAGACGATTTTCGGCGCCGTCTTTGAACACAACGCCGTCGACCTG
>JBOFFD010001119.1:0-3705 GCA_051648425.1 Planctomycetia bacterium | reverse complement strand
GGCAGGCGTCCGCGTTCTTCCGCGGCGCCGGGCTGCCGTTTCCCGAACCGGGCGTGCGGCTGGTGCCGCGCGGCGGCGTCGACGCCGTCGTCGACCGGTTGCAGCGCCACCGCTCCGAACTGGCGGACGCCGTCGTCGGTCTGGAGGCGCGGTTCGACGCCCTGAAGGCGACGGCCCGCGACCGCCTCGGCCGGCTGTACAACCCGTCCGACTACCCCGATTCCCTGGACGGTCTGTTCGACGTCGCGTGGGATTTTCCCAGCGTCGAGCCGCCCGACTACCTGCGGCGGCTGTCGCCCGACCTGTACCGCCGCGAGTGCGAGCGGGTACAGTCGCGGTTCGACGAAGCGGTCCGGCTGGCCGAGGCCGCGTTCGCCGAGGAACTGGCCAAGCTGGTCGAACATCTGGCCGAGCGGACGGCGGGCGACGCCGCCGGCCGACCCAAAATCTTCCGCGACTCGGCGGTCGAAAACTTTTCCGAGTTCTTCGCGCGGTTCCGCCGGTTGGACGTCGGCTCGAACGAGGAACTAGAACGGGTCGTCGCCGAGGCGGAACGGCTCGTCGGCGGCGTCGAACCGCAACGGCTGCGCGACGACGCCCGGCTGCGGACGCGGGTCGCCGCCGGCCTGGCGTCGGTCCGCGCCTCGCTCGACGACCTGCTGGTCGACCGGCCGCGCCGGGCCATCCTCCGCAAACCCAAATAAAGGAACCGATCGTGCAAATCGTGATCCTTCCCAACGGCTCGGTCCGCTGCCTCTACGACGAAGCGGTCGACCTGCACGCCTTCGGCCGCCCGACGATCCGCCGCGGCTCGCACGTCGAACCGACGCCCGCCGGCTGTTGGACCGCCGACCTCTCCCCCGCAGGCGGCCCTTTGCTGGGGCCGTTCCTCCAACGCTCCGACGCGCTGGCCGCCGAACGCCGCTGGCTCGAAGACCACTGGCTCCCCGCCGGCCGCCGCGCCGACGACGACCGCCTCCGTTCCGCCGGCTGACGTCGCCTCGTCACCGACTTCTTTCCCTCCCTTCGTTCCACCATCTTTTCCAAGGAGACTTCCCATGACCCAACGCCAGATCGACCGCGCCGTGGCCCGCGCCACCGGCGAAGACCTGCACGAAATCCAACGCCGCGGCTTCGGCGCGGTCGACGACTTCGACGACGACGAACCGTTCGCCCTCGGCAAGCTCGTCGACTGGGACGCCGTCGAACTCGCCCGCAACGTCGCCGTCGTCGAACCGCGCCGCCGCGCGGCCTGATCCCGTCCGTCCGCGGCGCCGGTCGCGTCCCTCGATTCCACTGCTCGGGCCCGTCGCGCCGGCGTCCCTTTCGGACGACGGTCGGCGTGCCCCTTTCATTCCACCTAACCAAGAGAACTTCCATGTACCAACTCGAACACACCGACCTCGCCAAGCTCCGCTTCGTTCTGCGGAAGGCCGGGATCGGCCGGCCGGCCGACGGGCGCGGCGACCGCCTCCACCTCTTCGCCCTGGACGGCCACGCCGTCCTCCGCGCGGCCTCCGACGCCGCCGCGGTCGAGTTCACGGCCGGCCCCGGGTCGGCCGGTCGCGACGACGGGCCGCTCGTCCTGCCCACCGGGCTTCTGACCGACGTCGAAGGGAAGTGCGGCGCGGCGACGATCGAACGGACGGGGGGCGGCCGGGCCGTCGTCCGCTGGATCAACGGCGGCGCGATCTCGACGGCCTGCCGCTCGACCGCCTCGACCCGTTCCCGCCGCCGGCCGTCGAACTCGTCGACCCCGGCCCCGGCCTCTGGGCGGCGCTGGCCGACGCCGCCGGCTGCGCCGCCGACGAACGCGCCCGCTATTCGCTCGACTGCGTCCAACTGGCCGGCGCGGCCGGCTGGGTCGTCGGCACCGACGGTCGGCAGGTCTATTGGCGGTCGGGTTTCCGCCTGCCGTGGCCGGACGACCTGCTCGTCCCGGCCTCGCCGCTCTTAGGCCGAAAGGAAATCGCCTCGGACGACGTTCTCGTCGGCCGGTCGGCGCCGGCGGACGGCCAGCCGTGGGTCTGGTTCGCCGCCGGCCCGTGGCGGGTCGGGTTCAAGACCGACGTCGGCCGGTTCCCCGACGTGACGGCGGTCGTGCCCCACCCCCTCGCCGCGACCGCCGTGCTGCACGTCGACGAACGGGACGCCGCCTTCCTACGGGCGACGCTGCCCAAGCTGCCCGGCCGGGACGACGCCGACGCCCCGGCGACGCTCGACCTCGGCGGCGACGGCGGCGAGGTTCTCGTCCGGGCGCCGGCCGCGGCGGACGGGCCGGCGACCGACCTCGTCCTTTCCTACTCGCGGTCGACGGGCGGCCCGCTCGCCGTCCGCACCAACCGCGACTACCTGGCGCGGGCGCTGCGGCTGGGCTTCCGCGAGTTCCGCTTCGCCGGCTCCCGACCGGCGGCCTGCGGCGACCCCGACCGCACGTACGCCTGGGCCTTGCTCGACGGCCGCCCGCCGACGGTCCGCGAGAACCCGGACGCGGTCCGGCTGCATTCGGCCGCCTCGGCCGCTCCGCCTAAATCAACGCGCGGCGGCCGCCGGCTCGCGCCGTCGGCGACCCGCGAAGCCGCGACGCCGCCCGCACCGGCGGAAACGGCGGCGGTCGATCCGCTCGAAGCCGCAAAACGACTGCGCGACGCTCTCGTCGCGGCGGCGGCCGACGCCGACCGCCTAGCCAAAACCCTGGAAGCCGACCGCGCGCGATCGACCGACCGGTCGACGCCCCCCGCCCTCGAACCCCTCAAGGAAGCCGCCTGACCAAGCGGCTTATGCCGAACCTGAAAGCCCGACTCGTCCGAATCCATTTTGAAAGGAGACGAACGTGCATCCCACGTCCCGCGACAAACTGAACGGGTTCCATTTCGCCGGCTGCATCGTGCTGGCGGCGTCGTTCGCAGCGCTGTCGGGCAGTTGGCCCCTCTTCGTCCTGATCGCCGCCGGCCTCGTGGCCGCCCGAATCTCCACCGGCGACATCCGCCCCGCCGCCACGATCGGCCGCCGCCGATGAGCCGCCGCCGTCGCTCCTGTTGCCTCGAGCCGACGAAAGGAAGCCCCGTGGCCGAAGACGACGTGCTGCTCGACGAGTGGCGGCTGGAATGGCGGATCCCCGGTCGGCTGGACGACGCTGCCGCCCGCGCCGTCCGCGCCGTCCGAGCCGCGCTCGACGACGTCGTGTTTCGCCGGCTGGTCCGCAAGGCCCTGCGCCGCCTCCAGCGACGCGACCCCCGCCTGCAGGCCGTCCGCCTGCGACTGGCCCGCTGATCCGCCTCCCTGTTTTGAATAGGCCGACCGGTCCGACCGCGTTCCCCCGCACCGTCGGAGACGCCGTCGGACCGTCGGTCTTGGACTTCTTCAGAGGCAAAGGTCGCCATTTTCTTTAGCTATTAGAGCCAGGGCTTCCAAGGTGTCAGGAGTCGTCTTTCGTAAGTAGTTTGTGGGTCGAGACATGCCCGCCCTTCTTGTAACTGCTTCGCTTCGTCGGCGGCTTCTTCGGGCCGCGCGGCGTTTTCCGATGCATGCCGAGATCCACTTGGGCGGCGATCTTTTTCAGAACGTCGGCGAACTTTGTCTCGCTCATGCCGTTGAAGACCTCCCAATTCGCCGGCGGCAGCGCGATCATCATCCCGTCGTGCGTCTGCTTGATCTCCAGCGCCAAGTAGTAGCCCGACAGTTCGTCCGCCTTCTCCGCGCCGT
>JBOFFD010001118.1:0-2093 GCA_051648425.1 Planctomycetia bacterium | reverse complement strand
ACTTCCTCTCGCCACGATTGGGCGTGGATCCAATGGTGGCCCCACCATAGGCGGGAGACGTCCAAGGCGGGGTTCCCCTCGTCGATCACGTTCATGAGCGCCATTCGGAACTTCGACTGTTTGATCTCGTCGTTGTATTCCCCGGAGGGGCCGTAGTTCGCCTTGTAACGGACGAGCGTGTCCATGTTGTAAGCGGTCTTGTTCACGCGAGCGTCGTCGTAGATGAAATAGATGCCGCCCGATTCGCGGCTCATTTGCGTCAAGTGGAAGGCGCCGAAGCCGGAGTTGTAGGTTTGGTGGTTGAACGGCGCCCGGAGGACTTCGTCGCGGCGGGTGTAAGGGCCTCGCTTCATCGGCAACCAGAACCGAAACACATGTCCTTCGCGTTTCTCTTCGTGGATCTGATGGATGACGTTCACGGTGAACGTGGCCTGCGGCGCCATCACGTAGAACGGAATCTTGTTCCGCATCAGGAACTGCGTCGTTTCGTCCGACAGCTTTTCATCGTCGCCGACTTCGTCGGTCACCAGCACGATCATCATCGTTCGGCGGCCGGAGGTTTGATAGCTGCGGAACTTGAGGCCGGTGTCCTTCACGGCGGCGAACAGGTTTTCGACGCCGCTGTCGTCCTCTTGCATTTCCTTGATCGCTTTTTGGATCGCCTTCGTGTCGTTCGTCGGTTTGTCGGTGCGGAAGACGGTCGTCTTGCCGCAGGCGACGACCGCCGTCATCAGGGCGTCCTTCTCATTGACGCCGAGTTCGTCGATCTCCTTGTAGACCCGCTCGAAACGGGTGGCGATCGCCGCGCGACGTTCCCGCAGGCTGCGAGTCGAGTCGAAGATCCAACAGACGAGCACCTTGTTCTTGTCGAGCTGGCGAAGGATTTCCTGAGTGATGCGGTCGACCACGCCGGCGTCGCCGCCGCCTTCGCCGCCGACCATTTCGCTGACGCCTTTGAGGCCGACGACGTTTGAATCGAGGCTCATCTTCCCAAGGCGGCCTGACAGCGGTCGGCTGAGCGATTTGTCGCTCAACACGTTCGTCACCGCCGCCACCTGCGACGCCGTCGTGATGCTGCCGGCGGCCGAACCGGCCGTACCCACCGTCCCCGCCACCGATCCCGTCCCGCCCGACGGGCTTAACGAAACCGCCGCGTCCATCTTGATCTGGTCGTCGGGAACCAGCTCTTCCTGAAGGATTTCCTCCTTCGGCAACTCCGCCAGTTCCGACAATACCGTCGCCACCTTCGGCGGCCGCCCCACTTCCACCACGAACATCGTGAGCATCGCGAACACCAGCGCGTGGATCAATCCGCTGACCGCGAACTGCTTTCCATTCGTCCGCAGGCTGTTCACCGCGCCGCCGACGAGTTCCTTGATCGCATTCATGGCTGGGTGCTCACTTTGGCTGCCTGAAACGGCTGACTCGACTTTTAAGTATACTAATCGATGGATGGTCCGCAAACGCCGGACGTTTCCCGGAAAGGCGATTCGTCACGATATTCGGTTGGTCCGATCGCGCGACGACTTCAATTGTAATCAGACGTGACTTGCGGCGGTCGAGTTCCCGAAAATTCCGGAAAACCGTTCATTCCGACGTTCGTCAGCCCGCCTTGGAAAAACGGTCGCGGCGAATCTGATCCCATTGCTCCGTCGTGTATAAGACTTCGCGAGCCTGCGAGCCATTGTAATCTCCCACGATGCCGTCTTCCGCCATGAAGTCGATCATGCGGGCGGCCCGGCCGTAACCCATCCCCAACGCCCGCTGCAACAGGCTGACGCTGCCGCGCTTTTCCCGCACCACCACGTCGACCGCCTTGTAATACATGTCGTCGCGCTCGCCCGCCGGAGCCGCGTCGCCGGCGGCCTCCGTCTTCATCGCCGCCGACGACCGCGCCAGCAGTTCCGGCGCGAACTCCGGCGACCCTTGCTCCGCCACGAACTCCGTCACCCGTTCCACTTCGCCGTCGCTGACGAAGCTGCCCTGCGCCCGCAGCAGCTTGCTGCTGCCCGAAGTCAAAAACAGCATGTCGCCGCAGCCCAGCAGCCGCTCGGCCCCCATCTCGTCCAACACCACCCGACTGTCGACCCGCG
>JBOFFD010001117.1:0-2032 GCA_051648425.1 Planctomycetia bacterium | reverse complement strand
CTGCTGGTCAATTCGCCCGTCGTCGTCGCCATGTGGAAGCCGATGGCGCAGGCTCTCGGATGGGGCGTTCGCCCGATCGGCTGGCAGGAAATCCTTGAACTGGCCCGCAACCCGCAAGGCTGGGGCGCCTACGACTTCGCCAAGTGGGGGCGCATGAAACTGGTTCACACGCACCCGGAATTCAGCAACAGCGGCGTCATCAGCGCGCTGGCCCAGGTCTACGCCGGCGCCGGCAAACGCGACGGTCTTACCTTGCAGGACGTTCTGAAACCGGAGGTGGCGGCCTACGTCGGCGAGATCGAACGCTCGATGGTTCACTACGGCGCTTCCACCGGTTTCGCCGGCGACAAGATGTTTCAGAATTCGCCGCAGTTCCTTTCGGCCGCCGTGCTGTACGAAAACATGGTCATCCAGTCTTACGACCCGAAGTACAAATTGCCGGCCCCCATCGTCGCCATCTATCCGAAGGAAGGAACCTTCTGGTGCGACCACCCGTGCAGCATCGTCCAGCGCGACTGGGTGACTCCGGAACACAAAGAAGCCGCCACGTTGTACGTCGACTACCTTCTCGAAAAGCCGCAACAGTTGAAGGCGTTCACCTACGGATTCCGGCCGGCCGACACCTCGCTGCCGTTGGGCGCCCCGATCGACAAGGAACATGGCGTCGACCCGACCGAGCCGAAGGCGCTGCTCGAAATCCCCACCCGCGACGTCGTCGAGGCGTCGCTCGGCCTGTGGCGGAAGCAGAAGAAGACGGCCAACGTCGTCCTCGTCGTCGACGTCTCCGGCACCATGAACGAAGACGATAAGATGACCAAGGCCCGTTCCGGCCTCGCCGAGTTCATTTCCCTGATGGGGGACCAAGACCGTCTGTCCATTGTCAGCTACGCCAGCGAAGTCACCTGGCTGCAAAAGGACGTTCCGTGCGGTGAAGGCCGGCCGTTGTTGAAATCGACCATCGGCGGCTTGGTCCCCTACGGCAAGTCCGCATTGTTCGACGCGGTCTATCAAGCCTATGAACACGTCGAAAAGACCACCAAGCCGGACGAAATCGGCGGCGTGGTGGTGCTGTCCGACGGCGACGACACCGCCAGCGTGCAAAACGTCGACACCCTTGGGAAGCGCATCAAGTTCGACCCCGAAAAGGCGGCGCTGCAGGTCGTCACCATCGCCTACGGAACCGAAGCCAATAAAGACGAACTGAAAAAGATCGCCAAACAGACATTGTCGAAGGCGTTCGAGGCGAAGCCGGAAGGCGTCGTTAAAGCTTTCCGCGAGGCCGCCTCGTTCTTCGGCGCCGGCACCGGCGTCTTCGTTCAGAACCAATCCGCCGGCCGCTGATCTCCCGTGAGGTCTTGCTACAGCGTCCCGACTTGTCAAAGTTGGGGCTTTTTCAGAACATTCTTACCAGTTGAGCGAACCGCCCGGTTCGTCGCCACGACTGCGGCTGGGCGATGCGTCCGGGCGTCGTAAAATCCTGTCATGAAGCCGAAGGTGTACGTCGAGACGACGATCCCAAGCTACCTTGGGGCGCGGCCGAGTCGCGACTTGGTGCGCGCCGGTCATCAGCAAGTCTCCCGCGAATGGTGGGCGAGCAGAGACCGCTTCGACCTCCATGCGTCCCGGCTCGTGCTGGAGGAATGTCGTGACGGAGACCCGGTCGCGGCGGCCGAGCGATTGACCTTCCTTGACGGACTTCCATTGTTGGCGGAAGACGAAGTGTCGGAAGCGCTGGCGAACGCCCTGCTTCGCGACGTTCCGTTGCCGGCGAAGGCCGCCGCGGACGCGCTGCACGTCGCCATCGCGGCCGTGAACGGAATCGACTATTTGTTGACTTGGATCTGCCGTCACTTGGCGAACGCCGTTTTGCGGTCGAGAATTGAAGCGGTGTGCCGCACTGCCGGCTTCTTGCCGCCGACGATCTGCACGCCGCTGGAACTTTTGGAACTGGGGCAGGACGATGGATGACGACGTGCTACGGGGAGTCCGCGCGGCGCGAGACGCTTTCGCGAGGGCGCACGGCTACGACGTC
>JBOFFD010001116.1:0-1876 GCA_051648425.1 Planctomycetia bacterium | reverse complement strand
CCGAGCAGGTCGCTCAGCGACTCGCGCCCGTCGTCGTTGTCTTCGACGATCAACACGTCGACGCCCGCGGCGGGCCGGCGGTCGACGGTTACTTCCGGGTCGCGGACCGGCGGCGCGACGCCTTCGGTCGCAGCCGTCGGCAGCGGCAGGCGCACGATGAATTCGCTGCCCCGGCCCGGTCCATCGCTCTTCGCCTCGATCGATCCGCCGTGGCCTTCCAGCAGCGAACGGACCAGCGTCAGCCCGATGCCCAGGCCGCCGCCCGACCGTTCCGGCCCTTGGTTCCCTTGGGCGAACAGATCGAAGATGCCGCGAAGCATGTCGGGCGAAATGCCGATCCCGTCGTCGCGCACGACGACCGTCGCGGTCGACGGCTCCTTGACGACGGCGACGCCGATCCGTCCGCCGCGCGCACTGAACTTGGCGGCGTTCTGGAGCAAATTCAGAAACACCTGTTCGAGACGGATCGGATCGGCTTCGACGTAGAGCGGCTCCGAAGGGAACGACGTTTCGACCGTCGACGCCTGCTCGACGAAGAGGACGGCGTTCGTTTCGAGCAAGGTCTTCAGAAACGCCTGAAGGTGCAGCCGCTCGAACCGCAGGTCGATTTTTCCGTGGACGACGCGCGAGATGTCGAGAAGGTCCTCCAACAGCCGACCCATCGTCTCGGCCTGGCGACGGATGACGCCGCCGGCCCGACGGACGGCGTCGTCGGCGGCGGGAAGGATTTCGAGCAGTCGGGCGGCGTTGACCACCGGGGCGAGCGGGTTCCGCAGTTCGTGAGCCAGCATGGCGAGAAATTCATCGCGGCGGCGGACGCCGGTGCGGGTTTCCTCGTACAGCCGGGAATTGTCGAGCGCCAACGCCGCCCGGCGGATGAAGTTTTCGGCCAACGCCCAGTCGGCGACGCCAAGCGGCGACAAGCGCTCGGACCGGGCCAGGACGGCGTAGCCCAGGGCGCGTTCGCGGGCGACCAGGGGGACGATCATCAAGCTGCCGACGCCGGCCGCCCGAGCGACGTCGCGTTGGGCGGGGGTGGGAAACAAGAGCGCCAGCACGTCGTCGCCGGGCGGATGAAGCAGCACCGGGGCCTCGTCGGGCGCGACGCCGTCCGGCGGCGGACGCAGCAGGTCGGCGGCGGCGGTTTCCGCGGGCGGCGGATCGAACAGCCGTTCCATGGCGCCGTGGCGTTTGTCGTCGGCGTGAACGGCCGCCAGCCGGCGCAGTCGGTCGTCGGCGTCAAAGAGGTCGACGACGCACCATTCGCAGAGGTGTCGAACGGCGAGCGACGCGATGGTGGCGGCGGTGGTCGGCAGGTCGAGCGAGCTGGACAACAGCGAGCCGCTTTCGGCGAGGAACTGAAGCACTTCGCCGGCCTGCTTGCGGTCGGTGACGTCGTAGAGGGCGACGAGATGGAAGGGTCCGTCGGGTCCGGGGACCGGGTGGGCCAGGATTTCCAGGGTGCGCGGCGGACCCTCCGAACCGACGACGTCGATTTCCGCCTTGCGGCCGGGGGTCGACGGTACGCCGAACGGCTCGCCGACGAGACGCCGGCCGTCGCGCCCCAGAATCGCGCGAGCCGCCTGGTTGGCGTAGCGTACGACGCCGCGCGCATCGACCGCGAGCTGGGCGACCGGGCTGCCGTCGAGCCAACTTCCAAGAAAATCGACCTGCGGCGGCCCATCCGGCGCGGCGTCGGTGGTCGGAAGACCCGTTGCCGCGGCGCGATCGTTTCCAGGTTGCGGGGCGTCCTTGCTCCGATTCATGTTCATCGCATCCATCGTTGCTTACACTAGAGCGAGACGGCTTGAGGAAGACGCACCGGCGTCGCAAAGTACAAATCCCCGACGAGGCGCAGCACGTGGCCGACCGAATC
>JBOFFD010001115.1:0-1783 GCA_051648425.1 Planctomycetia bacterium | reverse complement strand
CGGGACGGGGTCGGCCGTAGTCGACCGCGACGAAGGCGTCGACGACCTCGGCGAACGAATCGAGCAGTTCGGGCGACGGCAGGCCGCCGGCGACGGCCGCGCGGCGGGCGGCCTCGGCGTACCAGCCGGCGAACTCTTCGCCGTCGTCGCGCAGCAGCAGGTTGTTCTCGACGTGCCAACTCCACAGTCGTCGCCGGTCTGCCAGGTAGGTCTTGCGGCGCGGGTTGGCGGTCGGGTCGTCGAGGGTTTCGAGCGGTTGGAACGGCGGGACGATCTGGGCGTAGCGGAGCTGCCGGACCGGATCGGTTTCGCGCTCGAGGGCGGCGGGCAGCTCGCGCGCCCATAGGTCGCGGAGGCGGTCGCCGAGGGCGGCCCAGCCGCGGCCGTCCAGTTTAGCGGCGTCGGCGGCGGTCGGCAGGTCGGCGAACGCGAAGCCGGCCATCCGCAACAGGCCGCGGGCCATTCCCAGGCGGACCTGCGCTTTGGCCGTCTGACGGCGGGCGGCGCGGTCGACGTCGTCGTCGAGAAGCGTCGGCGGTTCGGTGGCTCGGCTAGCGGCGTCGTCGTCATGGTCGAGGTCGGCCGTCCGACGGTGTTTGCGGACGGCGAGCCGAAGGGCCGCTTCCCAAAACCGGCGGCGGTCGTCGGCGGTCGGAATCGCAGAGTTGACGTAGGCGTCGATGCGCGGAAGCGGTTGGTCCAGATCGGCCTCGGCGAACTCGGCCACCCGGACGTCGATGCCGTTCGACAAGAACGGCCCCTTGAGCGCCTCAAGCGGCGTCCGCAGTCGGGCCGTGGCGTCGCGGACCCGCGACAGCCGGCGGTCCAAGCCGTCGGCGGACGGCGCCGTGCCGCGGACGACGTCCCACAATTGGGCCTCGGCGTCGACCGCCCGACCCCACAACCCCTCGCTGCGAGAGTCGCGCAGCAATAGGTCGAGCAGTGTCGGCAGCACCACCCGCGCTTCGTCGAGGGCGGCGTTGGCGTCGTCGACGGCCTGCTGGGCGTCGTCAAGGGTGCGGTACGCCGCTTCCGCCTGTCGCAGCGTCGCGTCGGCGGCGTCGGCCGCGGCGAAGCCGTCGGCCAGCAACATTCGCAAGCCTTCCTGCCGTCGGGCGGCGATCGGCTTCAGTTGGTCGACCACCCAGTCGATCGACTCCGGCCGGGCGGCGACCTTTTCCCCCAACACAACGACGTTCAACGCGCGATGCACCACTGCCGCCGGCCACTGGTCTTCAGGGGCGACGGGGCCGGCGGCCGCGAACCGTTTCAGATAGAGCACTTCGACGTAGCCGGCGGTTTGTTCGACGTTCGGCAGCAGTTCGGTCGTGAACCGCAGAAAGCCGGGGGATGGGCGGGGGTTCGCCGCCGCGGCTTGGACGACCGCCGCCGTGACGGCGAACGGCCGGGCGGCGCCCAGCTTGACGGCGGTGGCGGCGACAAGCTTCGCCTCGGCCTTGGGAAAGTCGGCCGGCTTGGTCGCCGACAGCAATTCGTCGCGGCTTCGCACCGCCGCCGTGATTTCAGCGTCGACGGCGGGGTCGGTCTTTTCCCCCTCTATGACGCTCTGCGCCAGTGAATTCGTGACGAGCGCCGGCGGCACGCCGAACAGCGACCGACGGCCGTCCAGTTCGTCGATGCGGCTGGCCAGTTCGTCGCGCAGGCGGTCGGCGTCGGCCCCCAGCCACCACCGCCGTTCGATTTCCAGCAGCGTCCGTTCCAATTGAACGTGAAGCCGGGGCGTCCGCCGATAGGATCCGTCGGCGGTCCAGGCGTCGCGGCG
>JBOFFD010001114.1:0-2807 GCA_051648425.1 Planctomycetia bacterium | reverse complement strand
TTCACCCACGTCGGCCGTCACCTGGTTCGCCAACTGCGAGTTCTGCGCTTCCCGGTTCGCGGTCTGTTGCAGTTCCTGGCGAAGCTGCTGCAGATCCCGTTGGGCTTCGGGGTCGAGCTTCTGCAACACCTGCTGGGTCTGCTGCCGTTCGGCGACGATCGGGTCGGTCGGCGGCGGGGGCGACTTCGGGTCGGCGGCCTTCGCGGCCTCGGCTTTGGCGACTTCCGCCGTCGCCTTCTTCACCTTCTCCGCCAGCGGTTGGAATTTTTCCGCCAGCTTCTGCGTTTCCTCGCGGACGGCCTTCTGCTCGGCCACCAGCTTGCTCAGCTTCTCTTCAAAGATGTCTTTCTTCTCGGCGAACTGCTGCAACTGTTTGTCGGCGGCGTTGTGATCGTCGCCGATGCGGATGCTGAATTCCTTGGTCTGCGCGCTTTGGCCCTTGCGGTCGCGGGCTTCGACCCGGTAGCGGATCGACTCGCCCTTCTTCAGATCCATTTCGACCAGGTCGAGCTGCGCGAGGGCGTCGTCATTGCGGACGGGGACGTCGTACGTCTTCACCGGTTTGCCGACGAACCCCTCCTCTTGGCGCCGTTGCACCGACACCACCAGGCCGGCCAAGCCGTAGTCGTCGCGCGCCGCGATCACCAGCGGCACCTTGGCGGGGGTCGACAGCGTCAGATCGCCGTTCGGCCGTTCCAACGACACCTGCGGCGGGGCGTCGGGTAGGGCGGTGATTCGCGCTTCCTTCATCGGCTTGTTGGCGTGCTTCGACGCCGTCCGCATTTCAACCCGATAGTAGCCGTCGCGGTCGAGCGGGAACTTGCCGGCCCACACCGCGCCGGTGGCGTGTTTCATCGGGTAGGTCGCGGTGGTGCTGAAGTAGTCTTCGACGCGATACTTTTCAGGCAAGGCGCCGAACGACGCCCACAGGGCGCGGCCTTCCTGGTGCGTGAACGCAACGCCGTGAATCCGCTTGCCGACCAGGCCCAACGCCGCCGCCGGGACTTCCAGCCGGGTCCATTCGCCCGTCACCGGCACGTCGCCCAGGCGGCGGCGTTCGTCGCTGTCGGGCTTGCCGAAGTTGATCAGGTCGTCGCCCCAGTAGGCGCGGTGGCTCCACTGGCGGCCGTCGTGCAGTTGCAGCATCAGTTCGCGGGGGCGTTCGCCGTTGGGCAGAAAGACCCAGGCGAACAGGCTTTCGCCGTCGTCGACTTCAAAGCCGACCTCGGCGCCGAAGTAGTTGTGGCTGACCAAGTGGCCGTTCGGCCGGCTGGCGTGCACGGGCCGACCGTGCTGTTTTTCATCCCAGTTCCAGTCGCCCTCCAACCGCGAGCCGTCGGGGGTCTTCGGTCCGACCAGCCACGGCCGTTCGACCCGGTCGGTGTTTTCCACCCGCCGCGACTTCCGTTCCAGAAGTTGCAGGTCGCCCTCGGCGGCGTCGCCTTCCACTTGCACCGAAACCTCGACCGACGAACCGGCCGGCCCGGCGACGTCGGCGATCTGCGGCTCGCCCAAAAGCGGCTCCGGGAACCCCATGTAGTCCGGGTAGCGCAGCGCGGTTTGAATGCCGACCAACCGCGGCCGTTCGATCACCTCCATGCGGTATTCGGGACTCCACGTGCCGCCGCCGCGCACCCGGTAGCGGAAGCCTTCTTCCAACCCGGTGAGTTGAAACGTCCAGTGGCCGGCTTCGGTCTTCGCCAGGTCGTACATCAAAACGGCGTCGGCCGGGTCGTCGCCGTCGACTTCCAGACGCAGGCGGTCGGGCGATCCTTTGGTGACGCGGACGGTGAAGGTCAGGTCGTCGCCGCGCAGAATTTGACTATTGCCCGGCTCGACGACGTACAAGACGCCGGAGGCGGGCGGGATGTCGGCGAACGGGTTGAAGATGCGGGCCATTGCCGTTGGAACGCGGTCCCAAAAGACGACCGTCAGCAGCAGCAAGGCGCCGACGGCGGCGACGGCGAAGCCGGCCGACTTCCGCAGCGCCCGCCCATCGACCACGGAGCCGGGCCGGAAGCCGCGGACGCGGTCCAGCGCTTCCTCCACCAGTCGGCGGAAGAAGACCGGCGAAAACACCGCGACCTTGCGGTTCTCGACGACGTCGACGCAACTGACCAATCGGTTGTGGATGCCGGGGATTTCCCGTTCGATCCGGCGGGCGACCTGCGCCGATTGCAGCCGCCGGAAGAGCGGCCGAAGAACCCCGATCGTCAGCGCCCACGCCGACGACGTCGCCAAAATCAACAGCGCGGCGAACCGGCCGTACGTCCACAGCGGGGCGGCCAGGTCGGCGACCACCGCCGCCAGCAACACCGCCGCCGTCAAACCAATGGTGAACGCGGCCCCGGTGGCCACCCAACTGGACCGCAGCAGTCGCCGAGTCGCCGCAATCAACTGGAACAGCGGGCGCGTGTTCGGCGCTTGATCGGGCGCTTTAGGATCGGCCATCGCCGGTACCTCCAGGGGTGGCGCTCGTTGGTCGCACTTCGAGCTTGGGTTCGCGCGTAGGATCGCCAGCGGGTTCGACGTCGAAAGGGGAACCGAATTATCCTACCAACCAGGACGGCGACTTGCCAAGTGGCGTCGCGTTCCGATGGCGGCAGCGCCTATGGAAGTCGGCAAGGAAGAAGTCCAAGTTCGCGGCGCAGACATCTGAGTTTGGAGTTTGTGGTGCGGGCGTCCCGCCCAATGGTGCTTACTTTACCCGGTCGGCTTTGGTTTTCGGGGGCGTTCGGGGTGTTTGCGGCGGCGGGGGAGGACCTGCCGCGGGTAGCTGCGGCCGGGCCGGTTCGGCAGTTTCCGCT
>JBOFFD010001113.1:0-4384 GCA_051648425.1 Planctomycetia bacterium | reverse complement strand
TGCTGCTGCCCGCCGTGCTGGTGATGGGTCTGCCGATCGTCGACACGCTGCTGGCCATTATCCGCCGATGGATTCGGCATCTGCCGTGGAACGTCGCCGACCACGGCCACTTGCACCATCGGTTGCTCGCCTTCGGTTTGACCCCCCGGCAGGCGTCGTTCTTCCTGTACAGCTTCACCGTCGTGCTGGCGTCGGCCGCGTTGTCCAGCGTCGTGATGCGGTCCGACGCCCTCGCCGTGCTGGTGGCGGTGATGGGAACGGTGGGTTTGGGGACGGTCTTCGCCGCCCGCCGCGAAGAACGGGCGAGCTTCCTTTCCGACTTGATGCAGCGGCTGCAAAGCCGTCGGCTGGAACAGCGGGTGGCCCGCGTGGTCTGGGAATCGATTCAGCGACTGGCGAACTGCCACGACGTCGCCAAGGTGCTGGAGGTGGGCGACGCGATGGCCGCCCGCCTGCGGTGCGACGAAATGCGTTTGTACTACCAACGACGGCGGACCGAGCTGGTGGCCCACCGCTGGACCGCCGTTGACGAATGGGCGGGCGAACCGCCGACCGACCGGGCCGAGGTCGGCGGGGGCGAACGCCAGCGGGTGCAATTGCGGTTCGCGCTGACGGACGACCGCGGCGAACACCTTTTCGTCGAGTTCAAACAGAACGACGGCGCCGACGTGCCGTTGTGGGCGGGCGGCCGGTTCCTGAGCAGGTACGCCAAGGAACTGAACCGCCGGCTGCGGGCGCTGACGGCCGACGCCGTCGGCCCGGCCGACGTCCCCGGACTGGCGGCGGTGGGCGTCGACGCCGACGACGGCGAATCGCTGCGGCGGCGTGAATGGATCGACGACGGCTTCGACCACGGAGCGGCCGACGCCGATGTCGCGGCGCGGCTTTCGGTGTGGCCGCCGGCCGAGAAACCGGTCGCCGATTCCAAGGCGAACGCCCCCGACGGCGCCCCGGCCCGACCCCTCGGCTGCCTGCCGCCGGGCGTCAAACCGACCAACTACGCGGCCGCCGCCGCCGGCTGAACACGAAGTTTTCGGGCGCCTCGGCGTCCGTCGCACCTATGGGATCGGCACCGTGGCACAAGACCTCTCCGCGACCACCGAACCGGTCGACTTCGCCGTCGACGCCGAAACCCGCGTCCCCGAGGAAGCGGACGCCGCCCCGCCGGCCCACCCCGGCGTTGGCGCGGCGGCCCGCCCGCCCGCACACTATCGACTCAACCGCCGCGCGGCGTTGATCTTGAGCGGCGTCTTCTTTGGTTTGGGCGCCGTGGTGGCGGTCGTGCTGTGGCTGCATCTCGACCCCGGCCGGCGGTTGCATACCCTTCGCGCCAGCGCCCAGGCGTACGCCGCCCAAGAGCAGTGGCCGCAGGCGGCCATTCAACTGCGAAACGTGCTGCAACTGACTCCCGACGATTCCCAAACGCTGTACGATCTGGGGACCGTCTACTTGAAGATGGTCGGCGGGCCGCTCGCCGCTCGGGTCGCCGCCGAGAACGAGCGGGACGCCGCCGACGCCGAATCCCTGCGGAACGCGGTCGCCTGCTTCCAACGGTTGGTCGACCAAGACCCGGTCCATCAGCCGGGGCTGCGCGCCTTGCTGGAACTGCAACTGCGCCGCGGCGACTGGGACGACGCCCGCCGCACCGCCGCACTGCTCGCCGCGACGCTGCCGGCCGGAGCCCCGCCGTCGGTCGAACCGACACTGTCGGTCGCCTGGCGACTGCTGCCGACGGTACATCAAGCGGCGGCCAAGCGCGGTCGGTCGGCCGTGGCCGCCGAAGGCGACGCCGCCCTTTGGACCGCCGCCGCCGCCGAAATTGCGCCGATGGCCGCCGCCGCGCCGGGCGACTTGGCGGTGGTCGGCCCGTTGGCCGTCTTGTGGCAGCGGCTCGGCCGTCGCGCCGAGGCCGAACGCCTGCTCGATCGCGCTGAACGGGTGCTGGGACGCTGCGGCACGTTGTGGCTCGAGCGCAGCCGGCTGGCTTGGGATCGCGGCGACGACCGCGGCGCCGAGGAAGCCGCCCGGCAGGCCCTGGTCTTCCCCGATTCGGAACAGGCCGCCCGACGGTTCCTCGCCGACCTCGGCGAACGCAAGGCGCGGACGACCTTGGCCGCCGCCCGCTCCGACGAGGCCGTCACCGCTTCCGCCCATTGGGGGTCGTTGCACCCGGCCGGCGCCATCGTGGGAATCCCCCTCGTGGGCGCGGCGGCGGCGTGCCTCTACCAGATTCTTTGCGAAACGACGACGCCGGCCGGGGACTTCCACCGCGTCGCCTCCACCGACCCCGACCAAGGAGAAAGCCGATGAACGCCGTCGCCGCTTGGAACGATTCGTCGCCGGGTGGACCCCCCCCGTCGAAGGGGGTCGCCGACTACGTCCGCGCTTTGCAACGCCGCTTTTGGGTGGTCTTGTTGTCGACCGCCGCGTTCGGCGCCGCCGGCACCGTTTTCACGCTGTACCAGAAGCCGATCTATCAGGCGCGGGCGCGGCTGCTCATCGAACCGCCGCGCACCGTTCTGCCGAACTTCGGCGACGGCGGCCTGGGCGCCCACGGCGCGTTCATGAACTTCTTCAACTCGCGCATTCAACTCATCAGCAGCCGCGCCATCGCCGAGCGCGCCATGAAACAGTTGAAACTCGGCGACTGGAGCCAGCTCAACAACGTCGCCGATCCAAGCTCGGTTCTTTCGGACTGGCTGACCGTCACCCCGGTGCGCAACAGCGACTTGGTCGACGTGGTGTTGGAAGGCGAGGATCCCGCGGTGGTGGCGAAAGTCGTCAACACCGTCGTCGAGGAATTCATCGCCTTTGAATCTGAAAGCTTGATGGCGCTCGGCACCGAAAACCGCGGCCAACTTTCCAGCGAACTGCGCACCCTCGCCGGCAAACTGTCGGAAACGAAAGACAAAGTGAGGCAGTTCCACGCGAAGCACAACGACTTCATGCTGGACGGCGTCAGTTTGGAATCGACCCGGCTCGCCACGCTGGAACAGTTGAAGAACGAGGGTGAAATCCGGCTGCGGGCCGCCCAGGAGGCGCTCGCCCGATTCGAGGCGCTTCAGGAAAAGGGCGTGCCGTTTCAGAACGAAGCCACCCTGTCGAAGCTGCAATCGTTGAAACTGCGGGTGGAAACCTACGACAAGGACATCGCGTTTCAAGAAGAGAACATGCAGCCCAACGTGTTCGCCGTCGATCCGGTGATGCGCGGAATGCGCCGCGAGCGCGATAAGATCGCCGCTGAGATGGCGAAAGTGGGGACGGAAGACGCCGGGTTTGAACTAGAGCGTCTGAAACAAGACGTCGCGCTCGCCGACGCCCACTATGAAAAGCAGGCGGCGGACACGGAAGCGCAGCGTAAGATCGTGCTGGCGCAGCACGACAAACAGCAGGAACTTTCGGGCCTGAAAAGCGACCTGGAAACCAACCTTACGACCCAGAATACGCTGGCGCTGGAAAACACGCGGATGGAGGTCGGCCAGGGGCTGATTAAGCCGCGGCTGCAGATCGTCGACCGGGCGCAGACGCCGGGCGCGCCGATCCGCCCGATCAAGCCGTTGCAGATCGGATTGTCGTTCGCCGTCGGCCTGCTCTTAGGGGTCGGCCTCGTCGCGGGCTTCGAGTTCCTCGATCAATCGCTGCGGAAGCCGGAACAAGCGACCGCCGTCCTCGCCGCGCCGCTTTTGGCGGTGCTGCCCCGCCTGCCGCGCCGCGAACTGGTCGGTTCGCGCGGCCGGCTGCTCTTGGCCGGCGACGCCGCCGGTTCGACCGCCTTCGAGGCGTACCGCTGTCTGCGTGTCGGCGTGCTGGGGGCCGAGGACGACGACCGCCCGCTGCGCGTTCTGCTCACCGCCAGCGCCCTGGACGGCGAAGGGAAGAGCATGGTCGCCGCCAACCTAGCCGCCGCCTGCGCCCGCGCTGGTGAAACCGTGCTGCTTATCGACGCCGACCTGCACCGGCCGGCGCTGCACCGTTTCTTTGACGTTTCGACCGACGCCCCCGGTCTGGTGGACGTGCTGGAAGGCGTCGCCACTCTCGCCGGAGCGGCCCAGCCGACGCAGGTCGCCAACCTGTCGCTGCTGACCGTCGGCGACGGCGCCGGCGTGCCGCCCGACATCTTGGGCACCCTCGAAATGCACGATCTCTTGGACGAAGCCGCTGGCGCCTACGACCGCGTCGTCATCGACGGTCCGCCGCTCTTGGGCCTCGCCGACGGTCGCGCCGTCGGTCAGTTCGTCGACGGCATCGTGGTCGTCGTGAGGGCCGGCGCCAAGAACGATCAACCGCTCCGCCGGTTGCGGCAGGTGTGCGACAACGAAGGGCTGCCGACCGCCGGCGTGGTGTTCAACGGCATCCGCGAAAAACACGACGACTTGACGCTGCT
>JBOFFD010001112.1:0-4324 GCA_051648425.1 Planctomycetia bacterium | reverse complement strand
CTTTTGGTCGGCTTGGAACTGCCGCTCTTACTCCGGATCTTAGAGCAGCACCTCAGCTTCAAGGATCTCGTCGCGCGGGTGCTGGCGTTCGACTACCTCGGCGCGCTGGCGGCGTCGATCCTGTTTCCGCTCTTCCTGGTGCCGCGCGTCGGCCTCACCCGCACCTCGCTCGCCATCGGCCTCGTCAACGCCCTCGTCGCCCTCTGGAGCACCTGGCTGCTGCGGCCGCTCTTACCGAACGGCGCGCTGCGGCTGCGGCTTCAGGCCGTCGGCGTCGCGGCGCTGCTCGTCGTCGGGCTTTTTCAAGCCGACCAATGGACGCGCTTCGCCGAAGACGGCCTGTTCGCCCACCCGATCTTACACGCCGAGACCACGCACTACCAGCGCATCGTCGTCACCGGCGCCAAAGACACCTTTCAACTCCATCTCAACGGCAACCTGCAGTTCCATTCCGCCGACGAGTACCGCTACCACGAGGCTCTGGTCCACCCGGCGTTCGCGGTCGCGCCCCACGCCCGTCGGGTGCTGGTGTTGGGCGGCGGCGACGGCCTGGCCGTCCGCGAAATCCTGAAGTATCCGGCGGTGCGATCGATCGTCTTAGTCGACATCGACCCGGCGATGACCGACCTCGCCCGCCGGCTGCCGCCGCTGGCGAAACTGAACGGCAACGCCTTCGACGATCCGAGGACGACGGTGGTGAACGACGACGCGATGGTCTGGGTCGCCCGCGCCGACGTCGACCCGGAACCGTTCGACCTGGCGGTGATCGACTTCCCCGACCCGAACAGTTTTTCGCTCGGCAAGTTGTATACGACGCGGTTCTTCAGACTGCTCGTCGGTCGTCTAAGACCGGGGGCGGCGGTCGCGATGCAATGCACCTCGCCGTGGACGGCGCCGCGGGCGTATTGGTGCATCGTGCGGACGCTGGAATCGGCCGGCTACACGGTTCGGCCGTACGTCGCGGCAGTGCCGTCGTTCGGTCTGTGGGGGTTCGCGCTGGCGAAGCGTGAACCGTTCCCCGTTCCGTCGGCGCTGGCCGTCGGATTAACGACTCCGTTGCGGTCGCTGGACGACGTCGCCCTCGCCCGCTTGTTCGAGCTGCCGCCCGATTTGGCGCCGGTCGAAGTCGAGATCAATCGGCTCGACGACCAACGGCTGGTGCGCTACTACGAAGCCGAGTGGGGGGCGTTCGCCGTCCCATGACGACGCGATGACACCGAATCGAAACGCCGGCCTGTCGCGGCGCGACCTTCTGTTGGGGGCGGCGAGCGTCGCCGTTGGGTGCGCGCGGACCGGCGGACGGCCGTTTTCGGGCGGGTTCGTCGGTCCGTCGCCGACGGTCGGCCACCGAATGCGCGACTTCGTCCTCCCGACGCCGACGGCGGGGCTGCCGGTTCACCGCGTGAAGACGTTGGTCGTCGGCGGCGGGGTTGCCGGGCTGTCGTGCGGCTGGCGGCTGGTGTCGCGGGGGGTCGACGATTTCGTGGTGTTGGAGCTGGAAGACGCCCCTGGCGGCACCGCCCGTGGCGCGACGGCCGCCGGCTTCGCCTATCCGCTGGGCGCCCACTACCTACCGCTGCCGACGGGCGAAAACCCCGAACTGATTCGGCTGCTGGAGGAAATCGGCGCTGTCGTTGGCCGCGACGCCGACGGCGAACCGATCGCCGCCGAGGAGGCGCTTTGCCGCGATCCCGTCGAAAGGTTGTTCGTGAGCGGAGCGTGGTGGGAAGGACTTGAACCGGCAGTCGAAACGACCGAGGCCGACCGCGCCGACCAGGCGACGTTCCAAGCCGAGGTTGGCCGGTGGGTCGAGTGGCGGGACGCCCAGGGCCGGCGGGCGTTCGCGCTGCCGAGCGCCGCCGGATCCGACGACCCGGAAGTTACAGTGCTCGACCGGCTGTCGATGGCCGAGTGGCTGGAGCGGAAGGGGTGGCGGTCGCCGCGGCTGCGGTGGCTGGTCGACTACGCCTGCCGCGACGACTACGGCCTGCGCGTCGAACAGACGAGCGCTTGGGCGGGGATGTTCTACTTCGCGGCGCGGATGCGTCGGGCCGGCGGCGAACCGCAGCCGCTGTTGACCTGGCCGGAAGGCAACGCGCGGCTGGTGGCGCACCTGGCGAAGCAGTGCGGCGATCGGGTGCGGCTCGGTTGGGCGGCGGCGGCCGTCACGCCCGCCGACGGCGCGGGCGTCGACGTGCTGGCGGTCGATTCGGCGGGGTCGGCGGCGGTGTGGCGGGCCGAGCGCGTCGTGCTGGCGGCCCCGCGCTTCGTCGCGCGGCGGCTGCTGCGCTTTCATCCGGCCTGGGCGCTTCCCGACGGCGACGGCTTCGAGTACGGCTCGTGGCTGACGGCGAACCTGTTTCTGCGGCGGCGGCCGGCCGAGCGAAGCTTCCCCGCCGCCTGGGACAACGTGCTGTACGACAGCCCGTCGCTGGGGTACGTCGTGGCGACGCACCAGCAGGATCGCGACCACGGCCCGACTGTTTGGACTTACTACCTGCCGCTGACCGACGGGTCGCCGCTGGAAATCCGCCGACGCCTGCTGGCGCTGACCTGGGAGGAAGCGGCCGACGCCGTGCTGGCGGACCTCAGCCGCGCCCACCCCGACCTGCCGGAGTTGGTCGACCGGTTGGACGTCGCCCGGTGGGCTCACGCGATGATTCAGCCCCGGCCGGGATTCGTCTGGAGCGACGCCCGGCGGCGAGCGGCCGAGCCGCGCGGGCCGATCCATTTCGCCAACACCGACCTCAGCGGAATACCACTGTTCGAGGAGGCGTTCCACCACGGCCTGCGAGCCGCCGACGAGGTCGTTGCGGCCGTGAGGGGCTGAAGTGACAACGGGTGGCGGGCCAACGTCACGAAGTCGGCGGATCGCTCGGGTTGCCCAGCAGCCGGCGAAGGAGCGAGTCCCGCACCTCCGGCGACAAGCTCCGCAAGTCGTCGTCCGTCAGCCCTGCAAGGCGCTGCTCCGCCGGTAGTCCCGCCAGGCGCTGTTCCGCCGGCATGCCCGCCAGACGCTGCTCCGCCGGCATGCCGGCCAGACGCTGCTCCGCCGGCACGCCGGCGAGGCGCTCTTCGATCGTCATCTTGCTCAGCAGTTCCTGCATGGTTTCCCGGTGCAGTTCCAGCAGTTCCTTGCCGACCATGTCCAAACCCTCCGTTTCGTACCGCTCGACGAACTTTAAGAGCAGCGTACTCGTCAGCCGCGAGTGCGGCCGATAGCGGGTCGCGCCATACTCGGCCGCCGTTGCGTCGGCGCTGAACAAGTGCAGCACCGCGTTGTGTTCCACCAGCGGCAGTTCATGGACGACCACCACCGTGATCTTACCGGTGAAGTGCCGTGCTTCGTACACGCCGGGCGACACCGGTTTCAACATCCCCCGGCGGCTCAACTCGCGCGGGCGGCGCACGCAGACCGCGAACAGCCGGAACGCTTCTTCAGGCGGCGGGTCGTCGGTGGTCGGGCCAGTCTGCTTGCGATGGTTGACGTAGTGGCCGACCAGTTCGTTCAGCGCCCAACCGTCGAGCGATTCCTGATACGACTTGAACGTCACCAGGTTGTGCCGGCCCAAGTCCTCGAAGCCGTCGGGCGGCCGACGCGGCGGCGGCCCCGGTTCCGGGCAATGGATGACCACGTCAAGGAACTGGGTGCGCTTCGACAGGTCGCGTTCAAGTTCGACCTCGACGGCGGTGTCTTGGAAGAAGTCCTGCCACGACAGACCGAACAATTGATGCCACGGCCGCGCGGAACTCATGACGGTTTCCTTCCCGGACCGCGTCGACCCGACCGCTGGGCTATTCTAGCCGGCGTCGCAAGGTTCGTCATCTTGTCGGCGCACCTTGAAGATGAGGGGTCGGGTTGCCAAGTTGAATGGTAGGTTCTTCGAGAACGTCGGCCGGCGCGCCCTTTGCAAATCCCGAAACAAGCAGCAGTGGCGCCGCTTTCGCGCGCCGCGGGACCGACGTCCCTCGAACCCGACAAGGAGAGCGTTGTGGAGAAGACCCCGAACGAGGGCCGACGCCAGACGGACCGACGGCGGTTCGTGCAGGCGACGTCGGCGTTGGTCGCCGCCCCCACCATCGTCCCGAGCAGCGTTTTCGCCAAGGAAGGCCGGCCCGCCCCCAGCGACCGCGTGGTGGTGGGGTCGATCGGCACCGGCGACCTCGGCCGACGGCATCACCTGTCGCACAAGCTGCTGCCCAACCCGCGCATTGAAGTCGCCGCCGTGTGCGACGTCGACCGCAACCACCGCGACGAAGCCGCGAAGCTGTGTTTCGAGCGCACGAAGAAGCGCGTCGGAGTCTACAACGACTTCCGCGAACT
>JBOFFD010001111.1:0-5356 GCA_051648425.1 Planctomycetia bacterium | reverse complement strand
AGGGTCAAGGCGGTCGTCATTTCCTCGTTCACCATGCGGGCGACGCTTTCGACGGCGTCGGTTTCGACCTCGAAAACCAGTTCGTCGTGAATCTGCAGCAGCAGGGCGGCGGGAAGACGCTCGTCTTCGAGCCGGCGGTGGATGGCCGTCATCGCTTTCTTGATGAGGTCCGCCGCCGATCCTTGAATGACGGCATTGATCGCTGTCCGTTCCGCCAAGTTGCGCTGTCGTCCGGTCGTGTTTTTAATTCCGTGAATGGGTCGGCGGCGGCCAAGGATCGTACGGACGAATCGGTCGTCCAGGGCCGCCGTCAACACTTGATGGAAGAAAGTGTCGATGGCCGGGTATTGTTCAAAGTACGCATCGATAAATTGCGCCGCCTGCATCTTATCGATTTTCAGCCGGCGGGCGAGTCCAAAAGGACTAAGTCCGTAAAGGACGCCGAAATTCACCGTCTTGGCCAGGCGTCGCATACCGGCGGTGACGGCGGCCTCGGGCACGCCGTGAATCTGCGCCGCCACCACCGCGTGAATGTCGCGATCGTCGGCGAACGCCTGGCGTAGTTTGGGGTCGCCGCAGAAATGCGCCAAGAGACGTAATTCAATTTGGCTGTAATCCGCCGTTAAGAGGAGCCTTTTTTCATCCCCCGGCAGAAACGCCCGGCGTATCTGCCGACCTTCGTCGGTTCGCACCGGAATGTTCTGCAAATTCGGTTCCGAAGAACTGAGGCGCCCCGTCGCCGCCACCGTTTGATTGAACGACGCATGAACCCGACCGGTGTTCGGATGAATACGCTGCGGCAATTCGTCCAAGTAAGTGCTTTTCAACTTGGACAGCTTGCGATACTCGATGACCACCGCCGGCAGCTCATGCTGCTCGGCCAGTTCCTCCAGCACTTCCACGTCGGTGCTGGCGCCGGTTTTGGTTCGTTTCAGGATCGGCAGCTTCAGTTCGTCGAACAAGACGTCGCGCAGTTGCGTCGGCGAATCGACGTTGAACTCCCGGCCCGCCAGCGCGTGGGCTTCCTGCGTCAGCGCTTCCAGGCGGACCGCGAACTCGCCCGACATCCCCAGCAGCCGTTCGGGGGCGACCCGCACGCCGCGGAACTCCATGTCGGCCAGCACTTCCACGAGCGGCCGTTCCAGGTCGCGGAACAGTCCGTCGAGGCCGTCGGCCTTCAGCCGGTCTTTCAGCAGGTCGCACAGCCGCAGCGCCACGTCGGCGTCTTCGCCGGCGTACTGCACCACCTGGAGGACCGGCACCTGGTCCATCGTTTTCGGCGTCTTGCCGCGTTCCGTTTTGCCGATCAAGTCTTCGATCTTGATGGTTTGGTGGTCGAGCAGCCGCAGCGCCAGTTCGTCGAGGTTGTGGTTTCGCTCGCCCGGTTCCAAGAGATAGCTGGCGACCATCGAATCGAACGCCACCCCCCGCAGCCGAACGCCGGCGCAGCGAAGCACCACCATATCGTACTTCAGGTTTTGCCCGATTTTTTCAATCGAGGGGTCTTCCAGCAATGGCTTCAGGCCCGCCAAGACGTCGTCGAGGCGCATCAGTTCCTCGCCGTCGGGGCCGGCGACGGGGATGTAGAACGCTTGGCCCGCTTCGTACGCCAGCGCCACGCCGACGATCTTCGCCCGCATGGCGTCGAGGCTGGTGGTTTCCAGATCGACGCAGAAGCGGCGGCGGCGGCGGAGTTCCGCCAACAGATCGTCGAAATCCCACGGTTCGACGACGGGGACGTACTTGGCCGACCAACCGTCGGAGCCGACCGCCGTCGCGGTGGCGGTGGGGTTTTCCAGCCGGATTTCGTCGACGAAGCGGTGAAAGCCGCAGTTCGTGAACAGCTCCAAGAGCCGAGGGGCGTCGGGCGGTTGGCGACGCCATTCGGTCCAGTCGGTCGGCAGGGCGACGTCGGTGCGCAGCCGAACCAATTCGCGGCAGAGGAAAGCCATGTCTCGGCCGGCTTCCAGGTTCGCCTTCAGCGCCTTTTTCGTGATCGAGCCAATATTCGCGTAGACCCCGTCGAGAGTGCCGTACTGCTGCAACAGTTGGGCGGCGGTCTTCGGGCCGACGCCGCGCACGCCCGGCACGTTGTCGCTGGCGTCGCCGACCATCGCCTGGTAGTCGACGACCTGTTCGGGGGTCACGCCCCAGTCTTCCATGAGATAGGCGCGGTCGACGATCCGGTTGCGGCGGAGGTCGTAGACGGTGACATAGTCGTTCACGAGCTGCCGCATGTCTTTGTCGGCGCTGCAAAGCGACACATGGATTTTGCGGGCGGCGGCGGCGACCGCGACCGAAGCCAAGACGTCGTCGGCCTCCATACCGGGCGCCGACAGCGCCGGAATGCGGTAGGCGGCCAGTACGTCGTGGATGGCGTCGATCTGCGGCCGCAGGTCGTCGGGCATCTCGGAGCGGTTCCCCTTGTATTCGGGGTACAAGACGTGGCGGAACGTCTCGCCGCCGGGCGGATCGAAGGCGACGACGAGGTAGTCGGGGTGCTTGTCGCGCCGCAGGAATTGCAGGTCGCGGACGAAGCCGAAGACGGCGTTGGTCGGTTGACCGGCCGGCCCGGACATTTCGGGAATGCCGTGGAAGAGCTGATAAATCAGCGAGTAGGCGTCGAGGATGAAAAGTCGCTCGGCCATTGGTGGGTCAGCGGGGCCGCGGGTGGACCGACGAACGAAGCGACGCCGGCGGCGTCGTCGCGCGGTTTGAAAAATGTTTTGTCGTTTGCAAATCCAGCTTCCCGTGACGAAGGGCTTGCGAGTTCGTTTCAAGGGCGGTTTGAAGGACGGGCGCCGAACCCGCCGAGCGGGTCGTTCCGTCTGTTGGTGAAAGGCCGCGCTGGGGCCATGGAAAGGATTCGATCGATCGCTCCATCCAACAACATCGTAGACCGCCGTTCGGTCGAGTCAAGACGCCCAGCGCCGGCGGTCGGCGGCCGCGGGCTTCAATTCGGTTTGACTTCCTCCAGCACGAACTCGCCGTTGTTCCCCTTTAGGCTGCGGAACCGGCCTTCCAGTCGCTTGCCCTTGATCGAGCCGGTCCACTGGTAGCGGTCGCCGTCAAGTTGGGCCGTGCCGGAGAGGTTCTGCGCCGCCCCTTTTTTGACGGCGTCGAACGTGGCGGGGTACTCGAAGGGATCGCCCTTGAACGTCCCTTTGAACTTCGCCTCCCACGTCTTGCCGTCCTTGGAGACGGCGGTGCATTGCAGCGGGCCGGTGGTGTTGAACTTGCGGTTCTTCCACGTCCCCTTCCAGACCTTCTCTTGCTCGGCGGCCTGTGCCGCGGCGACGAACCAAACGGCGACACCGAGCGTCGCGTACAGAACGACCTTGGACATCGGAGCGCACTCCTTGAATGACCGACGGCTGCCGACGCGAAACGCCGGACTTCCTAATTATGCCGAAGTTTTCGCCGCCGTGCCGGGGAATGTGGAAGGAGCCGGAAATGAGTGACGACGTTCTCGAAGAAGTCCGCGCCATCCGCGACGCCCTCGCCGCCAAGTACGACTAGGACATCGACAAGTTGGCCGAGGCTTTACGACGGTCGGCGGAAGCGTCCAAAGCGGCTGGCGCGGTGTTCGTCAGTCTGCCGCCGCGACGGCCGGCGGGGTACGTCGCCAAGACTGAAGCGCCGGTCGACGAAGCGCCCACGAAGTAACTGCGGGAAGGCCGCCGATGATTACTTCGTCTTGAATTCTTAGTGAATAGAGTAAGAGGCGTGGGATGCGGCCGAAGGTGTACGTCGAAACCTCTATTCCGAGTTACGTCGTTTCGCGGCCCAGCCGCGATCTGATCTTGGCCGCTCGTCAACAGTTGACGCGCGAATGGTGGGACCGCCGCGCCGCCTACGAACTGTGTATCTCGGCGCTCGTGATCGATGAATGCAAGGCCGGCGATTCGCAGGCGGCGACGGCCCGGCTCGCCGTGTTGGCCGGAATCGACCGGTTGCGACAAACCGACGACGTGTCGGCGTTGACCGATTCCCTGTTGAACTTCGTCCCCTTGCCCAAAAAGGCGGCGGCGGACGCCGAACATATCGCCTATGCGGCAGTGCACGGCGTCGACTACCTCCTGACATGGAACTGCCGACATCTCGCGAACGCGCGATTGCGGTCGCCCATGGAATCCGTTTGCCGAGACGCGGGTTTTGAACCGCCCCGCCTATGCACTCCTGAAGAACTCTTTTGGGAAGGAGACGTCGATGGATGACGAAGTATTGCGGGAAATCCGCGCCGTCCGCGAGGCATTCGCCGCGAAGTACGACTATGACGTCGAAAAAATGGGGGCGGCACTGCGGCGGATGGATGAAGAATCCGAAGGTCCCGTCGTCACCCTGCCGCCGCGACGGCCGGCGGGCTACGTCGCCAAAACTGAAACGCCGGTCGACGAATCGGCGGCGAAGTAGCGGCGGGACGTCAGGCGGCGGTCGAGCGTTGCAGTTCGGTCGACCAGCGGTCGCGTTCCAGGTCGCAGGCGAAGGGGCGGGAGCCGCAGAGTATTCTGCCCAATTCATAGCGCAGCCGGCGCACCGGCGGCAACGGACCTTCGGTGGCGCGCGTCCGCAGCAGTTCCTGGTACTTGGCGAACTGCTCGGCGCTGACGGTCGCTTCCTCGCGGAAGGCGGCCGCCCAAACGTTCAACGGCCGTTTCTCCGGGCCGTGCCAGCCCAGAATCCGCGTCGGATATTTTTCCAGCAGCACCTCCAGCGCCTGCGGCGTGAAGCGCCAATAGTCGCTGGGGAAGGCGTGCTGCCGAAAGTAGAACGGGCAGGCGACGAGAAAGACGCCGTCGGGCCGAAGCACGCGATACACTTCCTCGAAGCCGAGCCAGAAGCGCTGGACGTGCTCGAAGGTGCTGAAGGCGACGACCGTTCCCACCGAACCGGTTTCCTGCGGCAGATCCTCGACGCTGGCGACGCAGTCGACGCCGGGTCCGGGCCGAAAGTCGACGCCCACGTATTCCCGGCCGCGAAACAGACTGCGCAGGTCGACCAGGTCTTCCTGACCGTCGACTTGGTACGAGCCGATCTCCAGAATCGGTTCCGGCAGCGGGAACGCGCCGATCATCGACTCGGCGACGCCGCGAAGAAACCGATTCATGGGGCACCTCGGTGAAGCACTTCTACAGAAAAGGCTTGTAACCGAGGGCGGCGGACCGGTCAATTCGGAAGAGTTTGCCGGTGGAAACAGACCAAGGAACCGGTCCATCCTTGTGGTGCGGGCGTCCCGCCCAATGGTGCTTACTTTACCCGGTCGGCTTTGGTTTTCGGGGGCGTTCGGGGTGTTTGCGGCGGCGGGGGAGGACCTGCCGCGGGTAGCTGCGGCCGGGCCGGTTCGGCAGTTTCCGCT
>JBOFFD010001110.1:0-5328 GCA_051648425.1 Planctomycetia bacterium | reverse complement strand
GCATCGTCGAGGCGACGACGCTGGGCAACGAAATTCGCGTGCTGCGCGACGGCGAAGAAGTGCTGAAGGTGCTCGACGACGAACTGAAGGGAACGTTCGTCGGGGTGTTCGGCGTCAAGGCGGTCGGCAAACCGGTGGTGTTCGACGACTTCCTAGCCCGGCGGTACGGGGGCGAGTACGAAGCCGCCGCCTTCGCGCCGTCGCAGGTGGCGTTCCGCGGCGCCGGCACCCATTACTACCCGCTCTATTTTGAACACATGTCGCTGGAACGGTACGGCCACCACCTTAGCAACCCGGTCGAGCCGATCCTGGCCCACGGCAAGTTCGTCGCCGACCTACTGCTCCTGCCCTACAGCATCGGCCGGACGCCGCCGTGGGAGTGTCAGTCGAACGCCGGCTACTACAGGCCGGGCGACGTGGTGCTGCCGATGCGAATCATGCTGCCGGAGTGGGATACAGAAGGCGGTCTGCTGCAAATCACGGCCGTCGCTCTGTCATTCGCACTACTGCCTTGATTTTCTAGGGGCATTCGCCGGGCTGCTCTTTCTCGTAAACCCTAACGTGAAAACATCAGACTGTTAAGATCCAAGGCGGCCGTTTTTCCAGGCGACCGCCTGATTTTCCGCTTCGCCCGCATTCCTGCCGCGGCCCGGCCCGCCACATCTCTCCGCTCCGGAAACCTTCGGCAAAAATCGGATTTGCGGGTTTTTCCGTACCTCGAAAATCGCCTTTCCCTGATAAACTATTCCGTAAGGTCGAACCATCTACGACAACGATGGTTTGTCACGCGGCCCATGGCGGGCTTTAGCCACGTAGGCGGCAATCAAAGCCGAACGCCGTCAAATGCTTGTCTTAGGTTTCAAGCGTTCATGCATCCTGACGGATGGCTTATGTCCAAAAACGGTTGAGTCGCTCCAATTTCTGGCGACAACCAAAAAAGAAAGCTACAGTAAGGTCGGCGACATGACGTTCGTCACACCGACCTGGGGCTTTCTGTATCCCATGTGTGGATAACAAGGGTCGGTTTGAACGGTGGACTATGACGACTTTCGCTTACAGCAGCGATCGAAACGGCGGGCGGATGGGCGGCGACAACGTCGTCGCGTCGTCGCGTCGCCGCGCGGCCCCGTCTGATGCTTTCCTCTCCGACCAGTTGGCGAAGGTGACCTCCTTCGACCGCACGTTGGTCGACGCCGTCGTCGCCGCTTGGAGCGTCGCCCGCGATGAAGGCGAGCCGCTTTCCACATTCCTCGTACGCCAGGGGATTTTAATGCCCGACGGCGAACGAGTTTTGGTGCAAGCCGAAAAGGGTTATTTTCAGATTCCGGATTTCGACGCGATGCTCGACCTGGCGGCCATGACGCGGCTCGCCGGCTTGTCCATCGCCCTGAACTCCGTGGAGAGCGGACCGTCCGCGAAATTGTCGACCGAAACGACCGAGATCAAAAGAGTCGCGGCCTGCGCCGACACGGCGGTGATGAAGGCCGCCCGACGTCCGCCCGAACCGGCTTCCGATCCGGTTCCCGAACCGAAGCCGGTGTCGTCGAACCCCGATCCCATCTTCACTTCGACAATGCCGTCGAGCATCGATCGATCGGCGGCCAGTTCGCCCGTCGTCATGCCGTCCTTCGACCGCCCGCCCACCGATCGAGACGAAACTTCGGAGTACTCCGCGACGGCGAACGCTCTGCGTGGGGCCGAAAACGCTTATTCCGAAGACGGTGGAACGCTGCCGGGCTTCCTTGACCAGTCGACGATTGACGCCGAAGGCGAGCCGAAGGTCGGGTCGACGCTCGGCAAGTGCGTCTTGATGGAGCGGGTCGGTCAGGGCGGTTCAGGCATCGTGTTCCGCGCCGTCCACCGCTCCCTGCAGATTCCGGTCGCTGTCAAGGTCTTGCGGCGATCGGCGCTGGAGGCCAAGTCGGGTTTCTACGACCGGTTCATCAGCGAAGCGCGACTACTGGCGCTGCTCAACCACCCCAACATCGTCCGCGTCCTCGATTTTGAAGACGACCCCTCCTATCCGTATCTGGTTCTCGAGCACGTCGAAGGCATCAGCCTAACCAACCTCATCCATCAATGCGGGCGGATGCAGGTCGACCGCGCGTTGCGGCTCATGCAGCAGGTGGCCTCCGGGTTGAAGGAAGCGACGAAACTCGGCATCGTTCACTGCGACGTCACTCCGTCGAACATTCTCATCACCCGCGACGGCGTCGGGAAGCTGGTCGACCTCGGCTTGGCGATGATCGTCGACAACCAGCCGGTTGACGAATCGCGAGGCCGCGGCATTGGTCCCGGAACGGCCGGCTACATGGCCCCGGAACAGGCCGCCCGGCAGTTCGTCGACTTCCACGCCGATATGTACGCCCTCGGGGCGTCGTTCTACCATGCGATCGTCGGCCGGCCGCCGTTCGTCGGCGACTCCACGATGGAAGTCTTGTTCAAACACGCCCAGGAACCGCCCGTCGACCCGTCGACCATCCACTCCGACATCGATCCGGGCGTGGCCGCCCTCGTGATGCGCCTGCTGGCCAAAGCCCCAGAAGACCGGTTCAGCGACTACGACGAACTCAACGACGCGATCGAAGCCTGTTTGACGCACCACGGTAAAACGGTCCACTTTGAGTCCCACACCACCTCGCGGAATGGGTGGCGCGGATTGTGGGAGCGGCTGCGAAAAACGGCCGACTGAACCGGCTTTCGTCGGTTCGACCGGTTCGTTGGGTGTCGGTCCGGCGAGTTTGCGACCGTTGCTCGTTTTTTTTCGCCGCCAACTACTATGTTTATCTTCAACGGAGCGAATCGAACGCGGACGAAGGCGTCGGACGCCTTTCGAGACTTGTCCGGTCGACGCCCGGTATTTCCCCCTGATTCTTCGGAGATTCCATGAGCGAGCCCGTCGAGGTGGCGGCCACCATCCGCGCCGCGTTGCGTGAACGGCACGACGCGATCGAAAAAACGCCCTTCGCCCGCGCCTTGATCGGCGGTTCTCTGAGCGCCGACGACTATCGCCGCGCCCTCAACGAACTGCACGTCTTGCACTCTCGGTTGGAAGGACGGCTGACGGCGGCGGTGGAACTAGCCGGCATTTATCGACCGGAACAGATGGCCCGCACGTCCGCCCTGGAACGCGACCTGGCGGCGCTCGGCACGGCTCCTGGCCCGGCGACGCTGCCGGCGACGACCCAACTGGTCGACCGCATCGACGACTGGGCCGAGAAGATGCCCGCGGCGCTGTTGGGCGCCCTGTACGTCGTCGAGGGTTCGCGGATGGGATCGCGGTTTTTGTACAAGCCCCTGGCCGCCGCCTTGGGCGTGCCGCCGGAACCGGGCAAAGGCGTCGACTATCACCTGCAGGGGATGGACGAGCAGCCGGCCTCTTGGAACCGTTTCCGCGCCGACCTTGAGACCTTCGCTCGCGCGACCGAAGCCGGCCCGGTGGTGATCTCCGCCGCCGCCGCCGCGATGGACGGCCTGTACGCCGTCTACGATTCCCTTCCGGTTTCCTCCGTTCAAGCTCCGGTCGCCGCCTCGGAAGGAGCGCAGGGATGAAGACCGTCCGTTTTCAGCCGATCAACGAGACGCTCAGCGTCAAAACGGAAACCGACCTGCTTCAAGCGCTGCTGGCGAAAAACCTCAATGTGCTCATGGCGTGCGGCGGCAAAGGGCTGTGCGCCACCTGCCACGTTCACGTGCGCGGCGGCATGGAGAAAGTCACTCCGCGTACGGAGCGAGAAAACCGCACGCTGTCGTTCATCACCGGAGCCTCGCCCGACAGCCGACTCGCCTGCCAGTGCCGGGTGCTTGGCGAAGGCGTCGTCGTCGAGCTTCCGGAAGGCATGTACATCGAACAGGCCGAAGACCTGATGTCGATGCTCGGCAAGCGAGCCGAGATCAACATTCTTCACCCCATCAACGGTTCGACGCTGATCGCCAAAGGCAAAATCATCACCCGCAGCCGCCTCGAGGAATTAAAGAGCCTCAAAGGGGAAGTGGACGCCATCCGCGGCGGATGATAAACCAAATCATCATTGGCGAATGATTGTTCACAGGTCGCTATATCAGTGGCGGCCTTTGTCGCGCGACGCCTGGAACGTCGGCAACCGTGTGGTCTCGCTTCAGATTGGGGTCGAGTGTCATGGCGACGCCGAACGGTTATGCTCCCGAACCGTCGAGGCAATCCGGTTTGCTCGGTTTCTTGGCTCGGCTTTTCGGCCGGGGGAGACAATCCGACCCGAACGCCGCCAACCGAGACCCAGCCGCCCTTTCGCCCGTCGCCGCCTACTCGCGGGCGGCCGCCGAGCCGGCCGCGCGGAAATCCGATCGGACGCCGTACCGTCGTTCGGCATTGCCCGATCTGCCGCCCGTCTCCGCCCAACCGTTCACGCCTTCGCCGACCGCTCTTCTTTACTCCGGCACGCTTGGCTTCTACTTCGCCGGCGTCAATTGGACCAACCGTGCCGGCTTTGAGTCACCTCTCGTCCGCAAGTTGGCGGCCGCCGTCGCGCCGCCCAACCCGGCCCGCCTCTATTCGATGACCGTTCGCAGTTATTTCACTGGCGTGAACTGGGCGAACTCCGGCACCGCTCCGGCAATGCTCGCCGCCGACCTCGCCCCGGTCGATGTCGCGCCCGAATCCGGACCCAGCGGCGCCACTACCATCGACAGCGTCCTCGGCAATTTCTCCTGGGACTGACCGCGCCGACGCCATGGAAGCTGAAGCACGCGCCGCGTCTTCCGCCGTCCCGATGAAAACACCGATATTCTTGGTACGGAGAACACGGCGGTGGAGGACGAGGAAATAGTCCCCGATTCCACCTTGTTGGAAGCAATCGGGGCCCCGCGCCCGGACGTACTTGAGAAGCTGCGCGCGGAGATCGACGCCGAACTGGAGGGCGCGTACGTTCTGGAACGGTTCCTGGGCGACGGCTCGTTCGCCACCGTCTGGCTGGCCCGTCCGCGCGGCTCCGAAGAACGCGTCGCTCTTAAACGGTGCCCGGCCGGTTCGAAAAATCAACGGACGTTCTATCGCGAATTGCGAGTCTTGTTTCGCCTCGACCATCCGCACGTCGTCCGCTTGCTGAACATCATGGAAACCGCGCAGGGTTCCCGCTACTTGGTTCTGGAATACTGCCCCGGAGGCACGCTGCGGCGGGCGCTGGTGCGGGCCGGCGGCCGGCGGTTCCAACGCGCCGACGCCGCCCGCACGCTTCGTCAAGTCTGCTTGGCGCTGGCGGCGGCCCACCTCCACGGCCTCGTCCACCGCGACCTCAAGCCCGAAAACATCCTGTTCGACGCCGAACACCGCGACCCCGTCGGCCGGGCCGA
>JBOFFD010001109.1:0-5310 GCA_051648425.1 Planctomycetia bacterium | reverse complement strand
AAAGCGGCGGCTAACGAATACAGTGAACTGAGCAATCGTCGATCCACTGGAAAAGGCGGGCGCGGGTGATGAACGGCGTCGAAGAAACCGGTGTCGGACCCGATCGTCAAATCGTTCTGCGCGACGCCGCCGCCGGCAGTCAGGCGGTGGTGCGGCCCCATCAAGGGTTCAACTGTACGTCGTTCATCGTGCCGTTCGACGGCCGGCCGTTCGACTTCCTGTTCGCCGGCGACCTGTTCGGCCAGCCGGGCCAGGAAGCGCGGCACGGCACGCCGATTTTGGCGCCGTTCCCCAACCGCATCGCCGGCGGCCGATTCGCCTGGGACGGCAAAGACTACGCTCTGCCGTGCAACGAGCGCGGCGGCAAAAACGCCATCCACGGCTTCGTCTACACCAAACCGTGGCGCATCGTCGATATGCATTGCGACCACGCCGGAGCCTGCGTCCGCGGCGAGTTTCAACTGTCGGTCGACGCCCCCGACCACCTCGACCATTGGCCCGCCGACTTCAAACTCACCGTCGACTACCGCCTTTCGGGCGCGATGCTGGAAACGATTCTCGTCGTCGAAAACCCCGACCAAAAGCCGTTGCCGTTCGGCGTCGGCACCCATCCGTACTTCCGCTTCCCACTGGTCGACGGCACGCCGCTCGACGAAGCGGAAGTGTATGTGTCGGCCGATGAAGTCGTCGAACTGAATGAATGCCTGCCGACCGGGCGAGTGACGTCCGCGGCCGGCAAGCAGGATTTGACCGCCGGCGTGCGGATGGACGGCGTGACGCCCGACGACCTGTACCGCGGCGTCAAAACGACGCCCGACGCCCACGGCCGACCGGTGGTCATACACCGCCTTTTGGACCATCGGCAACGGTTGGAACTTGAGATCGAACACGACGCCGATTTCGGCTACGTCATCGTCTTCACGCCGCCGCACCGGCAGGCGGTCTGCATCGAACCGTACACCTGCGCGACCAACGCGGTGAACTTGCAAAGCGCCGCGTTCGACGCCGGCCTACTCACCATCCCCCCCGGCGGCCGCCGCCAGTTCCGCATCGCGTACAACGTCCGCACTTTCTAGCGCCGAAACTCTTCGGCCGCCGAGTTCGACGAACAACTCCATCGACTCGAACGTCCAGCGTCGTGGACTTCGCGCTGTCAGACTGGAAGCAACTAAGATCTCCACCTGATACCAGGAAAATGCGCTGATGAACGCTCTGCAACAGGCGATCATGGACGAAGACGGCGCCCGCGTCGAGGCGCTGGTGAAAGAGGGGGCGGACCTCGACCACGCCGACAGTACCTACGGCAGTCCGCTGGTCTTCGCCATCGGGTCGGACCTGCCGAAGATGGTCGTGAAGTTGCTCGATTTGGGAGCCAAGCCGACCGCCAAACAGGGTGTGGCGCAGCCGCTGCACGCGGCGATTCACCGGGGCAACGAGACGATCGTTCGGCTCCTCCTCGACCGCGGAGCCGACCCCAAAGCACCGGGCGAATTCGGCGACACGCCCTTGTGCGCCGCCGTCGTGGGCAAGAACCTCAAGCTGGCGCGGCTGCTCCTGGATCGGAGGGCCGATCCGCTGCTGAAGACCAAGAAAAGCAGCTCCGCGCTCGCCTCGGCCGAAAGCGACCGCCTGACCAAGTTCGTGGCGATGTTCCGCGAGCACGTCGGAAAAAAGCCCGCCGCCGGGCTTTCCGTGTTGGACGCCGCGAAACTGGGCCAAGTCGAGCGCGTGCGGGAACTGCTGCCCACCGTATCGAAGGAAGACCACCGCTTTGCACTGGTTGAAGCGATTGACGAGGGCCACGTCGAGTGCGTCCGGCTGTTGATCGAGGGGATCGGCGTGGGCGAGCTTTTACCCTCGCCGCGGGAGAATAAGGAACTCACCTGGCCGCCGTTGGGTCACGCACTGATGAGTAAACAGGATGCGGTCGTCGCGCTGCTGTTGGAACTCGGGGCGGACGCCAATCAGCGGGTGGGCGACCCGTACCGGCAGGAGTGGACCCCGCTGCATTGGGCCGCGGAAAGGGGAAGCCACGTCGCCGCCAAGCACCTGTTGGCGGCGGGGGCCGATCCGACCGTGCGGAACGCCGACGGCGCCATTCCGCTGGAGACCGCGCGGGCGGGCGATCGCAAACGGGTCGTCAAATTGCTCGAAGCGCAGGCCGAGGCCGGCGCCGATCGGTTGACTTTGCCCGAAGCGGTCCGCACCGGCCAACTTCCGCGAGTTCAAGCGCTGCTGGCCGCCGGCGCGTCCGTGGCTACGCCCGACGTCGACGGCCGAACGCCGCTCTTTCTAGCCGCCGAGTCCGGAAAGGTTCCCATGGTCGAGGCGCTGGTGCAGGCCGGGGCCGCCAAAGATTTGACGGTGGCGCAGCAAGCCGCGGTTTGGCGAGCGTCCCTGCGCCACCACCCTACGCCCGAGTTGGTCCGCGTGCTGGTGGCGGCCGGCCTTGATGTGAACGCCCGCACCGGCCCCACGGACGAGCCGCCCCTGTTCCATGCGATAGGCCTCTTCGACAATAAAGGCCCGCCCGTTTGGGAGGCGCTCGTCGAGGCTGGGGCCGACCTGTCGGCGACCTACGCTCAACGGGTGCCCGACCACATGATCGAACAGTGTGAACGGAACGGTTTGCCGACCGTTTCCAAGCCGATAACGCTCGAAGTCTACGCCAAGCAGATCGGCAACAACAAGGCCAGACAGTTCGTCCGGGATCGGTCGGGGGTCGCCGCCGACGCCTACGACCGGGCGAAGGTATTGCTCAAGTCGCTGGCCGAGCCGACGCCGGAGTTCACCGCCCTGGCGAAGACGATCGGCAAGGGGCTGAAGGCGAAGGTCTACCCCTGGAAGAACCGCAAGGGCGTCTACGCGCTGGGCGCCGCCGCCCCGAACGTCAAGGCGCACTTCTCCGAGTGGCAAGCCCAGGCGGCAAGCCAAGAGGCGACCCTGATCGTCAACCGGGAACCCGACAGCAGCGGCGACCAAGCGGGGCTGCTGCTCTTTGCAACTCGGGAACCCGCCGCGATACTGACGGCCTGCGGCACCAACGGCGTCAACAAGGGCCACGACACACGGGCCGTGGTCGTTTGGTTCGACGAAACGAGTCGCCGCTGGCCGTTCACGATTCGCTCGTGCGGGTTCGACTACGTCGAGGTGTTTTTCCAAACGCCGCTCGCCGACCCGACCGAACTGAACCAGCGGGTGAGCAAGTTCTGCCCCGACGGTTCGGAGAGTTCGGAAGACAACGTGGACGCTGACGGCCGGTGCTACTTCTGGTGGGACTAATTCCGCTCGCTTAAGGCTGGAAACCCGGTCGGCCGACGACGCCCGTTCGGTGTAAGCCGGCGGCGGCGACGGCCGCCGCGTGGTCGATTTGCAGTCGGCGGGTCCAATCGTCCAGGGTCGCGCCGCCGTCGGCGGCGGCCGCTTCGACGATCTCGGCCGCCCCGTCCTTTGTGAATCGGCAGCGCACCAGCGGCGGCGGTTCCGCGGTGGCGAACCGGCCGGCGGGGTTCGATCGGGCGTCGCCTCGCCGCTGCTCCAACCGGTCGAGCAGGTCGCCGGCGGTGGCGGCGAACACAAGCAGCTTTTCGATGGAAGCGGGGTCGGCGGGCAGCACGACGAGACCGTCGCGCTGCCGAAACGGCACGCCGACGGCGGTTAAAAACTCGACGAGCGGGGTGGCGGCGTCGCGCCGGCGGTCGGCCAGCACGACGTCGCGGGCCGGTTCCAACCAGACGAGCAGCAGCGTCGCCGCGACCAGCAGCCCGCCCAGGAATCCGAGCTCAACGAACGCCTTCACGGTCCGCCCCTCTCCCGCCACTGGTCGCTTCGCGCCGCCCCGAATCCGTCGCAGCGATTACTTCGTCCGGTGGTTGGCCAGCTTGTCGGCCAGCGCGGCGGCGAGGTCGGTCTTTTCCCAAGGGAAATCGGCGCGGCCGAAGTGGCCGCCCGACGCCGTCTTCTGGTAGATCGGCCGACGAAGCTCGAAGTGGCGGATGATGCCGCTGGGCGAGACCGGGAAAAGCTCGCGGACGGCGACGCTGAGCTTGTCTTCGTCGACGGCCCCGGTGCCGTAGGTGTCGACCAGCACGCTGACGGGGTCGGAGACGCCGATGGCGTAGGCGAGCTGCACTTCGCACTGCTTGGCGAGGCCGGCGGCAACCACATTCTTGGCGATGTAGCGGGCCATGTAGCAGGCGCTGCGGTCGACCTTGGTGGGGTCTTTGCCCGAGAAGGCGCCGCCGCCGTGTCGGCCCCGGCCGCCGTAGGTGTCGACGATGATCTTACGGCCGGTCAGGCCGGTGTCGCCGTGCGGACCGCCGATCTCGAACCGGCCGGTCGGGTTGATGTGGTACTTCACCTTGGCGTCGAGCATCCCGGCCGGGATCTCGGCCTTGATGACCTTTTCCAGGACGAATTCACGAATCTCTTCGTTCGACACGCTGGGGTGGTGCTGCGTCGAAACGACGACGGTGTCGACGCGCACCGGTTCGTCGCCGTGGTATTCGACGGTGACCTGCGTCTTGGCGTCGGGCCGCAGCCACGACACCGCTTCGGACCGGCGGAGGTCGGTCAGGCGGTTGACCAGGCCGTGCGCGTACTGAATGGGCATCGGCATCAGTTCGGGGGTTTCGGTGCAGGCGAAGCCGAACATCAGCCCCTGGTCGCCGGCGCCGATGTCCTTGCCGGCCTTCTCGTCTTCGTCGACGCCGCGCGCGATGTCGGCCGACTGCTTGCCGAGGGCGAGCTGCACCGAGCAACCGTCGGCGTCGAACCGCATGGTCGGGTCGGTGTAGCCGGTGTCGCGGATGGTTTCGCGAATGACGTGGACGAAGTCGACGTCGTTGGCGCGGGTGCGGAATTCGCCGGCGACGAGCGCCAGGCCGGTCGTGACCAGGGTTTCGCAGGCGACGCGGCTGTAAGGATCTTTGGCGAGCAGAGCGTCCAAAACGCCGTCGGAAATGCGGTCGGCCAATTTGTCGGGGTGGCCCATCGCCACCGATTCGCTCGTGAACAGCCGCTTGCCCTTGGTCATCGTCCCGTCCTTTAGTCGTTGCGGAGAAAGCCTTTGCCGCCGCAACCCCCCGGAAGCGGCCGCGCGGACTGCACCGATTATAAGGATTGCGCAGCTTAACGCCAGCCGTATGTGCGGGTCTGCCTCCATTCCTCCATTGTGGTGCGGGCGTCCCGCCCAATGGTGCTTACTTTACCCGGTCGGCTTTGGTTTTCGGGGGCGTTCGGGGTGTTTGCGGCGGCGGGGGAGGACCTGCCGCGGGTAGCTGCGGCCGGGCCGGTTCGGCAGTTTCCGCT
>JBOFFD010001108.1:0-4788 GCA_051648425.1 Planctomycetia bacterium | reverse complement strand
CAGCAACGGTTCGATCCGTCCCCACTGCTCGTCGGAAAGTTCGAAGCGCCGCATGGAAATGCCTCCTCCTTGAGGTCGACCTCCATCACAAACTACCGAAACGCCTCATTTTCGCAAGCGGTTTGTCAACACGGCCTAGAATGACGATGCGGCGAGATCGACGCGCGAAATGATTGGCTCGCCGATATGATTGAGGTCTTCCTTTCGGATCATCTCGAAAGCGCGATTGAAAGCGTTCTGGGAAACCGCCGTCGGTCGGGACGCCGAAGGATCGCTCCGGGCCTGGCACACCCACGTCGGGCATCGAACCACGGCGTGGCGGTCGTGGAGCGACGTGAAAGCGGAATTCGGTTCGGCGAGCTTGGTCGGAAACTGCGTCGTCTTCAACATCGGAGGCAACAAATACAGGCTTGCGACCCGTATCCTTTATCGGAGTCGAAAAGTGTTCGTCCTTAGAGTCATGACCCACGCCGAGTACGACGAAAAGTCGTGGAAAGCCGAGTGCGGCTGCTTCGAGCCGCCGCCGAAGAAAACGCCGGAGAAAGAACCCGCCGAGAAGCCGAACGTCCGCAAGCGAGAGGAAGGAAGGTAGGCGATGTCGATGAAAAAAGCGCTCTCGCGGAAATCGGCGTCCGAAACGAAGGACGGCTTTCCACCGCTCGTTCTCGAAGACAAGAACCGGAAGACCTACTTCGCCCTCGTGACGGCGTTTCCGCTCACCTCGATCGCGTCGGACGAACACCTTGTTGCGGCGCAGCGGGTCGTCGACCGGTTGCTGACGGAAGAACTTGACGGCGGCGGCGAAACGTACCTTGACGCCTTGAGCGACTTGGTCGCCGCATATGAAGACGTCCATCACTCCATCGAACCGGCGTCGGACGCCGAAATGCTGCGGCACCTGCTTGACGCGAAGGGAATCACGTCGGCCCAGTTGTGTCGCGAGGCCGGCCTGGCGAAGTCGTCGATCTCCGAAGTGCTGGCCGGGAAGAAAGGGTTCGGCCGCGGCATGATTCGCAAGCTGGCCGACTACTTCGGCATAGACGCCGGCGTTCTGGCGGCGAATTTTTAGTCGCGGCCTCGTCGGTCGACGAGGTCACGCCGGCAGCGTCACGCCGAGTTGGCCGGCCAGTTTTTGCAACTGGCCCCAGGTGCCGTCGTCGACCGAAACGCCGGTCTTGCGGCGTTCGTCTTCGGTGCGGAATTCGGGTTCGCCGGGAAGCAGGATTTCCGAAACGCCCGGCTTCGGCTTCGAGCCGCGGACGTACGCCAGGAACTCATCAACGCTTCGCAGGTATTCGTCGCGGGTTTGAAAACAGGTGGGGTCGACGACCTCAATGAGCAAGCCGTTGCCCACGGCCACGCCGGGCATGGCGCCGCAGCCGTCGCCGGTGGCCGCCCCGCCCAAGAGGTCGACCACCAACGACAGGCCGAACCCCTTATGACCGACCGCGCCGCCGAACGGCAGCAGCGAACCGCCGGTGTACAAGTCGGCGGGGTCGTTGGTCGGCAGGCCGTTTTTATCGAGCAGCCAGCCGTCGGGGACGCTCACACCCTTGTTCTTCGCCAGCCGAACTTTACCCTCGGCGACCACGCTGGTGGTGATGTCGACCAGCACCGGCCGACCGCCGGTGGGAATGGCGATGGCGATGGGGTTGGTGGCCAACCGCGGTTCGGTGCCGCCCCACGGAGCCACCCGCACCACGCCGTGACCGTTACACCAGACTTTGGCGATCAGCCCCTGCTCGGCCGCCCGCAGCGGATAGACCCCCACCCGACCAACGTGGTAGCATTCGCGCACCGCCACCACGGCGCAGCCATTCGCCTTCGCCTTTTCCACGGCGAGGTCCATCGCCTTCGTGGCCACCACCTGGCCCCAGGTGTACTTGCCGCACATCAGCGCGGTGGTCGGCGTTTCCCGCAGGATTTCGACGGCTTGGCCGAGCTTGATCTGGCCGTCCTTGGCGTGCTGGGCGTATTGCGGCAGGCGGATGACGCCGTGCGAATCATGCCCGGCGAGGTTCGACGAAACCAAATGGTCCGCGACGATGAACGCCTCGTCGGCCGACGCCCCCATGCCCAGAAGCAGCGACTCGGCGATCCGTTGCAAAACGTCGGGTGCGAACGTCGGCACGGCGGAGTTCTCCTACGGGAAAAGGGGAAGCGTCGTTCGGTCGTTTCGGGGACGGGATCAATACTTGCCGACGGCGGGATCGATTCGGTCTGCCCAGGCTTCGATGCCGCCGGCCATGCTTTTGACGTTCGTCCAGCCGCGCTGCTTCAGCCAGGCGGCCGCCTGCGCGCTGCGGATGCCGTGATGGCAAAGGACGACCACTTCCGCCGCCTGGTTGCGCGCCGGCGGCGACAGGCTCGCTTCCTGCAAGGCGGCGATTTCGCTCATCGGCGCGAACTCGACGTCGCCGCCGTCGATGCGGGCGCGTTCCAGTTCGTCCGGTTCGCGGACGTCGAGCAGCACCAGCTTGTCGCCGGCGGCGCGACGCCGGGCGACCTCGTCCACGGTGATTTCTTCCACGCCCCAAGGGTTCGGCATCACGGCATCCCAATCGGTCGACATCGTCTTAAGCGTCGGCGGAACCTGCCAGTTTGGAATACTCGCGCTGATCGCCGTCGGCAATCGGCTGACGAACGAGCGTTCTTCGCTTTTCCGAGCGGTGTCAGCCGTCGGCTTCGGTTCGGTCGGCGCGAACGAAGTCCGGCGGCTGCACCAGAAAGATCCGCAGGCCGTTCAGCACGACGACCAGCGTACTGCCTTCGTGGGCCAACACGCCCACCCACAACGGCATGTCGATGTAGGTTCCCGCCAGCAAGAGCGCGATCACGCCGAAGGCGAACATCATGTTCTGCCGCACCTGGGCTAGCGCCTGCCGACTGAGCCAGACGGCCCACGGCAGCGTCGCCAGGTCGTCGCGCATGAGGACGACGTCGGCCGATTCCAGGGCGACGTCGGACCCGCGCCGCCCCATCGCCACGCCGACGGCCGCCGTCGACAGCGCCGGCGCGTCGTTGACGCCGTCGCCGACCATCGCCGCCGATCCGTGCGCCGCCTTCCGTTGCAGAGCCTTCAAGACCATCACCTTCTGGTCGGGCAGCAGGCCGGCGTGGACGACGTCGACCCCGACCGCCTTGCCGACGGCGTTGGCCACGCGCGGGTGGTCGCCGCTAAGCAGGACGATTTGCGGGACGCCCAGCCGGCGCAGTGCCGCGACCGCAGCCGCCGCGTTCGGCCGGGCGATGTCGGCGACGGCGATCGCGCCGCGGAGTTCCGGACCGTCGGCGCCGGCCGGCGAGTAGACGATGAGGGCGGTTTTTCCTTCGTCGCGCAGAGCGTCGGCCGCCACCCGCGCGTCGTCGGGAAGCGTGAAGCCGCGGCCGGCGAACAGTCCCTCGCGGCCGACGCCGACCCATCGTTTCCCGACCCGGCCGGCAACGCCCAAGCCCGTGCGCGTTTCAAAGTCGACCGCCGGCTGGAAGGCGATTCCTCGGTCGCGGGCCGCCGCGACCACCGTTCGCGCCAGCGGGTGTTCGCTGGGTTCCTCGACCGCCGCCGCCAAGGCCAGCAGGGCGTCGGCGTCGTCGCCGGGGGGCGTCCAGACATCCGTCAGGGCCGGCTTGCCGAAGGTGAGGGTGCCAGTTTTGTCGAAGGCGACGACGTCGATGGTCGCCAGCGTTTCGAGGTAGACGCCCCCTTTGAACAGCACTCCGCGCCGGGCCGCCCGCGCGATCGCCGACAGCAGCACCGCCGGCGACGCCGCCACCACGGCGCACGGCGAGGCGGCCACCAACAGCACCATCGCGTGGTAAGCGGCGTCGGCCACGTCTTTCGTGTGGACCAACAGCCCGCCGGCGAAGGTGGCGCCCGAAGCCACGAACACCGCGATCACATACGGCGTCTGCCACGACTCGACGAACCGCTGCGTCGGCGTCTTTTGGGCCTGCGCCTCCTGCACCATGCGGACGATCCGCTCCAACGTGGTGTCGGCCGCCGCGTGCGTCATCCGCACCAGCACGCCGCCGTCGCCGTTCAGCGTGCCGGCGAACACCGGGTCGCCGAGCTGCTTCTCCACCGGCGCGCTTTCCCCGGTGAGGGTCGACTCGTCGCAGTAGGTTTTGCCGTCGACCACCACGCCGTCGACCGCGACCCGCTCGCCCGGCCGCAGTCGGACGACGTCGTCGACCCGCAGGTCCTCGATGGGCGTCGTCGTTTCAACGCCGTCGACGATGCGGGCCGCCACCTTCGGCCGCAGCTTCATGAGCGCCGCGATCGACCGCGTCGAACGGTATTCCGCGTACTCCTCCAGCGTCTCGCTGAAACTGAAGAGGAAGAGCAGAACGGCGCCTTCGGTGTAGTTCTGGATGAACAGCGAACCGAGGGCGGCCGCCAGCGTGAGAACGTCGACGTTGGGCCGACCGCGGCGGATCGAATCGAGGGCGTCCAAGGAGGGAAACAAGCCGCCGGCGAGGTAGGCCGTGACGAAGGCGACGAACCGCACCGCGACGCCCGCCGTACTTTCGTCGCCGGTATACCACCAGCCGACGACCATCCCCAGTAGGCAAAGCAAACTGGCGGCCGCTTCGGCCAGCGGCGGCGATGGTTCCACCGTCGAGGCGTGGTCAGCGTCGGTGCTTGTCATTCGGTAGGCTCCTTGGGTCGGCCGGTGCGGCGCGTCGTCGATCGCGGTGGAGTGGCGTCTTTTTAGCCGGGGTGGTCCGCCGCCCCGCGTCCGATCTTCAGGGTCCGTCAACCGTCCACGAAGCACGCGGGGCGGCGGA
>JBOFFD010001107.1:0-2641 GCA_051648425.1 Planctomycetia bacterium | reverse complement strand
TACGTTGGATTCTACCTTCGGCGTCAGCCGTTCGGCAGTTTGCGTTCGCGGATCCAGTCGGTGTGGAACACGCCCGGCTTGTCGATCCGTTGGTAGGTATGGGCGCCGAAGTAGTCGCGCTGGGCTTGCAGAAGGTTCGCCGGCAGCCGCGGGGCGCGGTAGCCGTCGTAGTAGGTGAGGGCGGCGGTGAAGCCGGGGATGGGGATGCCGACCTGCACCGCGGTGGAAACGACCTCGCGCCAGTACGGTTGGGCCGTCTTGATGGCGGCGTGGAAGTAGTCGTCCAGCAGCAGGTTTTCCAAGGTCGGGTTGCGGTCGAAGGCGTCCTTGATGCGTTGCAGGAAGGCGGCGCGGATGATGCAGCCGCCGCGCCACAGCATGGCGATTTCGCCGTATTTCAGTTCCCACTTGTGCTCGGCGGCGGCGGCGGCCATCTGAACGTAGCCCTGGGCGTAGCTGCAAATCTTAGAGGCGTACAGCGCCTGCCGAACGGCTTCGATGAACGCCTTGCGGTCGACCTTGGCGCGGAACGCCTCGAGGGCGCCGGTGGGGCCTTCCAGCACTTTGCTGGCGCGGACGCGGGCGTCCTTGACGGCCGACAGGCAGCGGGCGAACACCGCTTCGGTGATGAGGGTGGTCGGCACGCCCAGGTCGAGGGCGAGCTGGCTCATCCACTTGCCGGTGCCCTTCTGGCCGGCGGTGTCTAAGATTTGGTCGACGAGATAGTTGCCGGTTTCGGCGTCTTTGACGGTGAAGATGTCGCGGGTGATTTCGATGAGGTAGCTGTCGAGTTCGCCCTTGTTCCAGTCGGCGAAGACTTCATACAGTTCGGCGTTGGTCAGGCCGAGGCCGGTGGAGAGCAGGTTGTAGGCTTCGCAGATGAGCTGCATGTCGCCGTATTCAATGCCGTTGTGGACCATTTTGACGTAGTGGCCGGAGCCGCCGGGGCCGATCCACTCGCAGCAGGGGATGTCGGCGTTCGGTCCGACTTTGGCGGAGATGGCCTGGAAGATCGGCTTGATTTCGGGCCAGGCGGCCGCGTCGCCGCCGGGCATGATACTGGGGCCTTTGAGGGCGCCTTCCTCGCCGCCGGAAACGCCGCTGCCGACGAAGACGATCTTCTTGGCCGACAGATCCTTGACGCGGCGTTCGGTGTCGACCGGATGCGAGTTGCCGCCGTCGATCAAAATGTCGCCCGGTTCGAGGAGGGGCAGCACCTGCTGGATGACGGCGTCGACCGGGGCGCCGGCTTTCACCATCATCATGATTTTGCGCGGCCGCTTCAGGCTGGCCACGAACTCTTCAATGGTGTGGCAGCCCTTGAACTTCTTGCCGGCGGCCCGCCCGGCGATGAACTTGTCGGTGGTTTCGGTGGTACGGTTGTACACCGCGCACGCGAAGCCGCGGCTTTCAATGTTCAGGACGAGGTTTTCGCCCATGACGGCCAAGCCGACGAGTCCGAAGTCAAACAGTTCCGCCATTCGTTCGTTTCCGTTCCTGTGAAGGCGTCGGGGGCGTTCCGCCCGAAGGCCGTCGCTTCGGGCCGCCTGCTACCCAATGCGACGAAGGGACCGATCCACCGCATACGTGACCGTCGATTCCTACTTGCTTTCCCCCGGCGCGGCTACTTCGCCGTCCACGGCGGCGTTTCCGGCAGGTACGAACGGAACTCGGCCAAGAGCGCCGCTTCGTACGCGCCGGCGTATTTCCCCGCAAAGAATCGGTCGATCGCCTCGTCGTGGAAGCGCCGCCAGCTTTCGTCCTCGGCCCCCGGATTGACGGGGAAGAACAGCACGCCGTTGGCCGCCGCGGCGGCGTAGTCGCCCAGCGCGTCGCCCACCATCAGCGACCGGCCGGGGGCGTAATTCTTGGCGAACGACAGAATTTCCTTCTTCGAGCCGACCTCTTGGCCGCAGATGCGGGCGACGTACTTCGTCAGGTCGTGCTCGGCCCATTCCCGTTCCAGCGCCTCGGTGGGGGTCGCCGACGCCACCGCCACGTCGGCCCGCCCTTGCAGCGCCGCCAGGCTTTCGCGAACCATCGGGAACGGCGGGACGTCGTGGACCATCTTTTCGATAGTCGCGTTACACGCCTTCGACCATTCCAAAAGGTAAGACAATTCGGCGTCCCCCGCAGCCGCCGCCATCAAGGTCGGGTTGCCCAGCTTCGACTCCGTCGCCACCCAGCGCCGCACCGCCGGTATCGCAGGCACGGTTACGCCGCGCTTGACGACGACGGGCATTTCGTCGACCAAATCGAACGTCTTCACGAGCGCCGGAAATCGGTTGACGCCGCGATGCACCGAATACAGGTTCACGAACTCGGCCGCCGCCCGCACGTACTTCGAGACGGCCGCCAAGTCGTAAAACTGAATGATGTTCGGAATGAAACATTCCTTGTGTTTCACTTCCATGCTGTCGAACGCGCAGCCGTCGGAGTCGACGCCGACGAAGTAGTCGAAGCGCTTCGGGATGAGGTCGTGATTGTGGTCGTTCATGGGTGCGGTCCCGTGGAGGGTCGGCGGTCGATCGGCGTCGGGCGCCGAGGTCGCAATGGTTTTACTGAGAAACAGGTTGATCGTTGCGCCGCTGCCGTTTCTTCGCGTCGGGACGCAGGGTGCGATCGTAGGGCGCGGCCGCTG